>NZ_WWCX01000010.1:0-118231 GCF_009857655.1 Duganella vulcania | reverse complement strand
CTTTGGCCACCCATATCCAACGCTTCAGAGTGCTCGTGATGGAATTGACAGATTCCTCATCCTCGCCACCTGTGTTGGGGCGACGCCAGAGGCTATCTATGCTCCTAATGGGCTACAAATGCTTTACGATGGTATTCTCACTATGAACTCGCTGACTCCGCATTTAGAGCTCTTCGAAACAAAGGCGGCATCGTATCGCTCCCGCTGGCCGTGGCTTCAAAGCATTGGCCTCAAGGCTAATGTCATTGGTGAGCTGCAGGTTGGCCGATAGCGGCCAGTTGCGGACGCAGGACATGAAGGCGTATGAGACTTCACATAATTTACACCGAGTCGGATGTAGTTCGCTCAAAAAAGAACTATGTGAGCTGGCAAGACGTGCAGCAAGATTTTCCAGCCTATAAAGCATCTCTTGGGCCTTGGCTTGATGCCGACATAGTGGAATATCTTGATGCAGAGTATTCCAACATTTTTCCTAGTGCACAGACGCAGATTTCTGCTCTTCGTGATTCCGAATTACCTACGTCGGTGGTACGCTTCAAGCGGTAAATAATGCATGCCGCAAACGGCCAACAGCCGACTGTCATTGCTAGTGGATGAACTTTAATCATGTTTTCCAAAAAATTAATCGGAACTTGGGTAGTATTAGCTTTTTCAGGAGGAATATCATTTTTCGGAATGAGCTACCTCGTTAAGCACTGGGGATTAATCGCGCTCGTGATTTTTGTGCTGTTCTTATTGGGTGGTTTTAGAGCATTGCCTTGGAATACAGGACCACTTGGTCATGCAATATCGCTTGGAATAGCAATTGGATTTTTTCTCGCACCGATTTTTTCTATAATGCCTCATGGCTGAATTCGGCCATTAACCGACCTTGAACAGTTTAGTGAAGGGTTTATGAAAAAAGTTGTCTTTGTTATGACGATGCTATTCCTGATGAATTCAGGGGCGCACGCATGTAGCTGTCAGTTCACACCTTTGGCTGAACGGGTAAATGAGGCTGACGAGGTTTTTTTCCGCTACTCTTCAAAGTGCCAAGGTACTTCCAGGCGACTACCCCGAGAAGTGGCCTTACATCGAGGGCACGTTTCAGACTAAGAAAATTCTAAAGGGCACAGCGCAAACTAATGATATTGTGCTCTCGACAGGAATCGGGCGCGGGGATTGTGGAACAATGATGGTTGTTTCTGCCAAGTACATTATTTTTAAGAATAAGGATCGCGACAGCATCGATGCCTGTAGTGGGTCAAGCGTCATAGAAGATTTTCAGGAAGAAGAAATTCTGTCAAAGATTCAGGTAATACTGAATCAAAAGAATCGCAAGCTTGAGAAAAAGTAGTTTGCAGAAATCGGCCGGAAACGGCCACTCCCAATTGTCCGTTTTTAACGTAATACCGAAGAATCACATCATCATGAGGAAAATCAAGGCTGCGTACGACGCAATTCAGGAAGGACGAATTGGAAGCTTAGAGCAATTTGTGCGTGATGATTCAGCTTTAGTGGGCGCTCGGACACCATTCGGTCCTCTTTTGCATGTTGCCGCAGGCAGTGGAAATTTGGAGGCTGCAAAACTACTTCTATCCTTTGATGCCAATATTAACGCCAGGGGAGGAACCTTTGGCGGTGATGCCCTAAATTATGCTGCGTCAAGGGGCCACGTAGAAGTCTGCAAATATCTCCTAAGCCGAGGAGCCGAGTTTGACGTAAGTGAGCCGGAGAGAAATGCGCTTTTCAGCGCAATCTATGTTGGTAGTACCGAACTGGCTCAATTGTTCATTGAGCACGGGATTGACTGCACGGTCGCCTATACAGGCCAGTCAATGACAGACATGGATGCGAGAGCATTTGCAATTGAACGCGGGCAAAAAGAGGTTTTGGCAGTTTTGCTTGCTCATTAACTTGAGCCGGGAAGCCAGCAACCGGCTAACAGCAGCCATCCAGAGAAAAATGGATATATTCGGAGTTCGAATTGCGCAAAGAAAGCGTTTTATTACGAAGCATGAAATTGCCCCGTAGAGAGGCGTGGACATTCATTGTCGCGTCCACGTTTGGACTGGGATGTTTATTTGTCGATGACAACAAGTTAGGGTTTGGGCCAGTTGGTGTAGTAGGTACAGCGATATTCGGTATGTTAATGCTGATCTTGGGCTTGCTGCATTTGCTACCAGAACGATTCTTGCTCTACGGGGTTGAGATGAAGGATGAAGGATTTTTCTTTCATCATCAGCTTAGAAAGACGAAATTTATTAGATATAAAATGATCTATCGAATTGTGGCAAGCTCGATGGTTGATGGTGGAGGCGAATCCGCTTGCACGCTGCGCGTGAAGTCCTTGGACGGTAACGCGAGACTTGAGGAAAATATCCTCTACGGCATACCGATTCTCGATGTCTTGCAGTCTTTGCCAGGTTTCGATAATGAGGCTTGGTCTAAGTCCTATGTGCCGGATGAGTCGCTACTTTGGTCGACTATTGCAAAAACGACGGTTCTTCTTGAAAGAACTGTCTCTAATTGATTTAAGTTGCAAGGTCGGCTTTGGGGCGATTTCTGTCTGCGCTTTGATCTGCATCAAGTAAATCTTTGATAGACATCTGTATAACTAATCACAGCCTGTTATTGCTGCGATCTGACCGAGAGTGGCAGCATCCCCGACGCCAAGACGACCTAGCTGTTCCGAGACCGTCTGGCGCGGGGCACAGTCTTGCCATTGACAACGGCGTAAACCTTTTTCAGGGGGCAACATGAGTAAGAACAGGAAGTCTATCGCGCTGCTGACCGCACTTCAATTTGTTGTATGTGCAAGCGCCCTGGCGGAGAATGAGCAAGCCAGTGCGCCGGAAGGCGAAGCCATGGTCAAGCAGGCCGTCGCTTTGATCAAATCCGCCGGGCCGGAGAAAGCCTACAAGGTATTCACCGAACATCCCGGCGGCGCATTCAAGGACCGCGATCTTTATGTATTTGTCTATGACTTCGACGGGAACTGTTTGGCACAAGGGGCAAATCCCAAGATGGTAGGCAAGAATTTGCTCATCATTAAGGATGTCGATGGCAATCCTTTCATCAAAGGCATGATTGATATGGTCAAGAGCAAGGGCAAAGGCTGGTACGGTCCCTACAAGTTCAACAACATTAAGACGTCCACCTACGACCCCAAGAAATCCTATTGTGAGCAAGGAGCGCCGAACACGATAGTTTGCGTCGGCATACACCCTTGACCGGATGTACTCCGATTGAACCGACACGAGTTTCTGTAGCGAATATGCTCTATCTTGGGTATAACAAAGTGCCTGGTAAGAGGGCGTAACGGCGAAGGTCCGTAACGGGGCGGCAGCCGACCGATGCTAGCCGCCTTGCTTCTTTTAAGTGCTACGCTCAAACCTGAGCTACTGCAACTCAGGCTTTCTTCGCTCCGTTGATGTAGCGGTCCACCACCGTCGGCAGCACGGTCAACGGCACGCCGCAGCTTTGCACCAGCGCGTCGTTGAAGGCGGCCAGGTCGAACTTGCCGTCCAGCGCGGCCTTGGCGCGGTCGCGCTGGCGCAGGATTTCGTTGTGGCCCATCTTGTAGCCGCAGGCCTGGCCCGGCGATACGCAATAGCGGTCGATCTCGCTGGTCATCGCCTGCAGGCCGCGCCCCGTGTTCTCGACCAGGAAGCGGATCGCCTGCTGGCGCGTCCACTTCATCGCGTGGATGCCGGTATCGACCACCAGCCTGCATGCGCGGAACTGCTGCGCCTGGAGATAGCCGATCTCGCTGAACGGATCGTTTGCATACAGGCCGAATTCGTCGACCAACTGCTCCGCGTACAGCGCCCAGCCTTCAACGAAGGCGTTAAAGCCCATCAGCGATGCGATCAGGGGCAGCTCGTCGTGGTGCTCCGCCAGGTAGGCGCCCTGGAAGGCGTGGCCCGGCAAGCCTTCGTGCGCGGTCAGCGTGGCCAGCTCGGACTTCGGCCACAGGGTGGTCGATTTCAAATTGATGTAGTAGATGGCCGGGCGCGAGCCGTCCAGCGAGGCGAAGTTCATATAGCCCAGCGCCGCGCCGGCTTCGATGTCGGCCGGCACGCGCTTGACCTGCAGCGGCACCTTCAAATCCATGTGCGAGATCTTCGGCATCAGCCCGCGCACGGCCTGGATGCGCTCATTGCAGTAGGCGATCAGCTGCTCGCGGCCCTGGTCGTTGTCGGCATAGAAGCGCTTCGGATCCTTGGCCAGCGCCGTCAGGCGCGCGCCCACCGTGCCGTGCGTGATGCCCTGCGCCTTGAGGATGGTGTCGATGCGCGCCTGCAGCTGCTTGTTCTGTTCCAGCCCGATCGCGTGGATCTCCTTGGCGCTATGGCTGGTCGAGGTGCCCAGCTTGAGCGCCCATTCGTAGTACGCGGCGCCATCGGGCAGGCGGTGCACGCCGGCGACGCTGGTCGCCTTGGCGGTGGCCTTGGCGAAGGCGGCGATCTGCCGGTCTAGCGCCGGATAGACCATGCCGTCCACCAGCTTGGCCGCGCGCGCGTTCCAGTCGCCGGCGATGCCCAGCTTTTCGGTGCGCTCGCTGATCGATGTCACCAGCTTTTGCGCGGCGACGGCGGTTTTGCGGTAGTCCTTCAACTGGCCCAGCGCGGTGCGGGCGATGAAGTCCGGCGGCATGATGCCGTGGCTGGCTTGTTCGACGATGCGGGCGGTCTCCTGGTCCAGTGTGCGCGCCATGCCGGCCACGCGCTCCAGATAGGCCTCGGCATCGGCGGCGTTGGCGATCTGGTGCTGCGAGTCGAGGAATTCGGGAATCCGGGTCAGGGCGCCGTCCTGCTGTGTGACAGGGAAGGGCGAGGTGCCGCCAAAGAAGCCGCTGGCGGCACCGCCGAACGGGAAGCGCAAGCCCGCCACGCCTTCGCGGGCGGCATAGCGCACCGTGTCGTAGCGCAGTTGCGCGTCGGCGCCGAGCGCCGCGCGGTCCAGTGCGGTCAGGCGGCCCAGCATGGACTTGACCTGCGCGGCCCAGGCGGCATCGCCAACCGGCGACAGGTCTTCCAGCTGCGCTTTCAGGCCGGCGCGCGCGCCCTTGTCCAATCCCAGCGAGGTGGCGCTGGTCGGCGACAGCCGCAGAATCTCGTCGGCGAAGTTCTCCAGCAGCGTGGAAAACCGGGCGTCGACCGGCGCGGCCTGCGCCAGCGCGAGGCCGGGCAGTGTGGAGACCGTGGCGGCGGACAGCGCGGACAACAGCAGTTGGCGGCGGGAGAAATTCTGGGGCTGGTGGTTCATGGCTTCCTTTTATCGGCTGGCAAAGAATTCGTGCGGAGACGACCTTAGCCTGATGCCGGGAAGCGTGTCAATCAAATTTGCGGTGGGCGAAGCGCAAATGGTGGCGCGCCGCCATGTCGTGCAGGGTGTCGAGTTCCTGGCGCGGCATGGCCAGCGCCACGTGCATGTCCGGCCGGATCAGGTAGGCCGCGTCGCGCAGCAGGCCGGCGTCGGCGGCGGCCTCGGTCCATGGATAGACGTGCAGCGGCAGCGACAGCCCGCAGGCCGTGGCGTCCAGCGCGGGCGAGGCCGCGCCGTAGACGTGCAGTTGCCACTCCAGCGATTGCAGCGCCTCGAAGTTGTCGCCGCCGTCCGCCTGCGGCACCCACGGCAGACGGTCGCCGCCGATCACGTCGCCGGCGCGGCCCGCGCTCAGGGGGCTGTCGGGATAATGGATCTGCACTTGCGACAAGGTCTTGAACGCCGTGCGGCGCGCGGCCCCAAAGCCGGCCAGCATCGGCAGCAGGTGCGGCACCAGCCACTTGCGCAGCAGCTGCCCGCTGGCGCCTTGCGACACCACCAGCTGGAACATGCGGTCGGTGGTGGCCACCAGCTTGCGTGCGAAGACAATGCGTTCGGCCTGGTAGGTGTCGAGCAGGGCGGGATCGGCGCGGGCCTGCAGCACCTGTGCCAGTTTCCACGACAGGTTGACGGCGTCGCCGATGCCGGTGTTCATGCCCTGGCCGCCGGCCGGGCTGTGGACGTGGGCGGCGTCGCCGCTCAGGAAGCAACGGCCGGAGTGGAACTGCGACGCGACGCGATGATGCACGCGGTAGGTGGAGAACCAGTTGACCTGTTCCACCTGGATGCCGAGCAGCGGCTCCAGCACCGGACGCACGTCCTCGAACCCTGGCTCGGGCGTCGCTTCCGCCTGCGGCGGCATGATGCCGATCAGGCGCTGCATGCCGCGCGAGCGCACCGGCAGCATCAGCGCGAAGGTGTTGGCGCCGATATGGCCGACCAGGTCGCGGTTGTCCGGGCCCGAGGTCTTGACATCGGCCACATAGTACAGGTGGTCGTAGGTGCCGCCGGCGAAATCGAGCTTGAGCGATTCGCGCACGCGGCTGTGGGCGCCATCGCATCCGCACAGGTAGGTGCTGTTGCAGGCGACATGGGCGCCGTCCCGTTCCAGCACGGCGCGCACGCCCCATTCGTCCTGCGTGAACGATGCCAGCGCGGTGTTCCATTCGACCTCGACGCCGAGCGCCTTCAACTGCTCGACCAGGAAGCGTTCGTGGTCGTCCTGCGGGAAGGCGAGCACGAAGGGGTAGGGGCTGAGCCCTGCGCCGATGTCCTTGAACGGCAGCTCGATCACATCCTCGCCGCCTTCGCGCAGGTGGATGGCTTCGACCTTGATGCCGAGGTTGACGACGACATCGCCAAAGCCCAGCTGCCGGTAGAACTCCAGCGTGCGCGCATGCACCGCCATGGCGCGCGAAGCCTGGCCTGGGCCGCTGTTCTTGTCGATGATGCGCAGGGCGACGCCATGCCGCGCCAGGCAGATGGCGAGCACCAAGCCGGTGGGACCGGCGCCGACGATGAGGACTTGAGGAGCCATGTAATGAGTCTACATCCGCCGCAGGACGGGGTGCGTTCGATTGAATACGGGCTTAAGAAACGGCTGGTAAGATGCGAAATCTTGTTTAACTTGCACCTATTCGCCATGACCGTTTCCGCCACTCGCCGTACCCTGTTGCTGGCGCTTGCCGTCGCTCCTTTCGCCAACGCCGCCGACCTGCTCGATAACGCGCCGTCATCCATGCCGTTGTCGGCGGCGGCGCTGTTGGCCAAGCTGGAGGCCGATTCGGGAGGCCGGCTGGGCGTGGCCGCGATGAACACGACCGACGGCCGCCGCCTGCTGCATCGCGCCGATGAGCGCTTCCCATTCTGCAGCACGTTCAAGATGATGCTGTCGGCGGCGGTGCTGGCCAAGGGCCCGGCGCTGCTGAAGAAGCGGGTGCGGTATTCGAAGGCGGACATGGTGACTTATTCGCCGGTCACCGAAAAGCATATCGGCCAAGGCATGACCGTCGCTGCGCTGTGCGAGGCGACCATCCAGACCAGCGACAACACGGCGGCCAACCTGCTGATGAAGCAGATCGGCGGGCCGGCCGCGGTGACGGCGTTCGCGCGCTCGATCGGCGACATGGAATTCCGCCTGGACCGCATGGAGACGGAGCTCAACACCGCGCTGCCCGGCGATCCGCGCGATACCACGACGCCGGCGTCGATGGTGGAGTCGCTGCACAAGCTGGTGCTGGGCGATGGCCTGGGCACGGCGCAGCGCAAGCAGCTCAAGGACTGGATGCTGGGGAACACCACCGGCGACACCCGCATCCGCGCCGGCGTGCCACCGGGCAGCCAGGTGGCCGATAAAACCGGCACCGGCGACTACGGCACCACCAACGATATCGGCGTCATCTGGCAGCCGGGCAAAGCGCCGGTGGCGCTGGTGGTCTACTTCACCCAGCCGGGCAAGGACGACAAGGCGCGCAGCGAGATTATCGCCGAAGCGACCAAGATAGTCGTCGAGGCCTTCCGAGTCGGTTAAACTACGGCCTTACACTTTAAGGCCTGACCATGACGAACCAAAAACAAGCGCCTGCGGGCCGGGTAGCGAATCCTTTCCTGAACGCCGACTTCTACGCGCGCATGCGCGATTACACGGAGCGCGACGCGGCCTTTTCCAAGGAAGCGAAGGCGATCGGCGAGAGCGGCGCCGGCAAGCAGGGCACCGATGCGCGCCATGCGCCGTCGCTGCAGCTGCTACGCGCCACGGTCAAAAAGGGCCTGGCGCTGGAGGTCATGTTGGACCGCATCGTGCAGGGTGTGGAGTCGGGCCTGTGGGAGCCTTGGTTGGCGGCCTACGGCATCGAGCTGCGCGGCGTGAACTACGCCAAGACCGGCGAGCGCAATGCGCGCCTGGCGATCGACATGAGCACGAGCTCCAAGGCGCATACGATATTTTCCGCCGCCGGCGTCGGCAACTGGCGCAGCCTGGTGGCCGAGGACTGCGCCCAGATCCAGATCGACAAACCCACCGAGAAGACGCCGGCCAAGCTGACCGCCATCTTCTTCCTCGACGCCGCCGCTTAATTCCACTCCAGGTGGACCACGCTGTAGCCGCGCTGCTTGAGTAGCCTGAGCAGCGATGGCAGCGCCTTTGCGGTCGGCACGTTCACATCGTGCATGAGGAGGATGCCGCCGCCGGTGGCGTCCAGGCTCTTGACCAGGCGCTCGATCAGGATCTCGGTGGTGTCCTCAGGCAGCCAGTCGTTGATGCCGAGGTCTATCGACATCACGGTGACGCCGGCGTCCTTGAGCGCGGCCAGCATGGTTGGCGTCTCGGCCAGGTAAGGGAAGCGGTAGGCCGGCGTGGCCTTGCCGAAGACCTTCTCGTAGGCCGCCTGCACTTGACGGAGGTCGGCCAGCTGCGCCGGTTCGTCCATGGTGGTCAGGTTTGTGTGCGTCTGGCTGTGCACTCCGGCCGAGTGGCCTTCCGCCACCACGCGCCGCGCCAGTTCGGGCGATTTCTCCAGATTGGCGCCGACCATGAAGAAGGTGGCTCGCGCGCATTGGTCCGCCAGCGCCTTGAGCACCAGCGGCGTGGTTTCCGGCATCGGGCCATCGTCGAAGGTCAGGACGATTTCGTTCTTTTGCAGCGGCAGCGGCGCGTGCTGCGTCGCGCCGTACAGCGCGGCCTCGCGCTTCAGCGTGATGGTGCGGGCGGTGCCCAGCTTGTCGGGGCCGCAGTCGGCGGCATGGGCCAAGCCGGTCAGCGTGACCAGCAAGCCTGCTATCGCAATTCTCATTGTGCTTGATCCTGAAGTGGGAGTGCCAGCGAGGCTACCAGATTATTCGGCAGCATGGTGGACGCCGTGGCCGTCGCCGGCACCGCGAGATCCTCCGACCATTCGACCAGCTGGATGCCGTGGCATTTGAGCGTGGCCTCGTGGCGGGTCCACGCCAGCACGAATGCCAGCGTGCTGTCGGCGGCGGGCGTGGCGGCCAGCGCGGCGCAGGCCTCTGGGCCGAGATAGTCACGCGCCACGGCCTGCCAGTTGAAGACCTCATAAATGCGCATCAAGTCGACGCCCACCGCGCCGTGCAGGTTGATCGCGGCGATCGAGCACCCATCCTCGTGGCTGAAGGAGCAGCCGATATCGCTGTCATGTCCGTCCACCACGACTTTCAGCGGGTGGCCCGGGAGCGAGTGGATGCCGAAGCTTGCGGCTGGCTTGCCGGTCAGCGCGGCCAGCACGTCAGCTATCGCGTGCCGGATTGCAGCCCGCTGGTGCGCTCGCGGCATGTCGTGCGCGACCGCTATGGATATCGCCACGACGCCGTCCCGCGGCGCCGGCACGGGCCCTGGCCAGGGATGAACGATCAGCTCCATCATCGCGCCGGCGCGGCGGGACAGCCGGCCCAGTAGCCATTGGCGGGAATCTGCTCGCCCTTCATCACCAGCGTCAGCGCGCCGAGGCGGGCGTTGTCGCCGACGACGGCGCTGTACAGCACCGCGCTGCGCGGCCCCATGTAGACGTTCTTGCCGATGGTGACGCGGTCGATCTTCATCACGCGGTCCTCGAACAGGTGGGTCTGCGGGCAGGTCAGCGCATTGAGTTCGCTGTGGTCGCCGATGTGGACGCAGTCGAATTCCGTGATGTCGGTGGTGTCCAGGTAGACGCCCTTGCCGATGCGGGAACCCAGCATGTTGAACGCCAGCGGCAGCCACGGCGTGCCGCGCAGGTAGCGCATGAAGTTCGGCACGGCGATGCCTTCGTACAGATTGGTCACGCCTTCGGACAGCCACACGAACGGCGTCCACATCGGCTCCGACTGTTTGCGGTAACGGCCGATCAGCAGCCATTTGAGCAGCACCACGAAGATGTAGTTGCCGATGCCGTAGCCCAGGCCCGCCAGGGTCAGGTCCCACGTCACCTCGGCCCAGCGGCCGGCGCCGGCGGCCGGCATCACTGCCAGCACCAGCGTGTAGCCGACCGCGATCACCAGCGCGTGCGGCGCGACGATGCGGAACGCTTCGATCAGGCCGCGGCCCAGGCGGCGCAAGGGCGAAGGATGGAAGGTCAGGTTTTCGGGATAGCCGCTGGTCTGCTCGCGCGCGGGCAGGTTGATCGGTGGAGAACCCAGCCAGGTGTCGCCGCTTTTCATCTGTTCGTTGTCCGGCGCGCGCGAATGCACGCCGATCAGCACATGCTCGGGCAGCACCGTGCCGTCCGGGATGTAGGCGCCGTTGCCGACGAAGCTGCGGTGCGAAATCACGGTCGGCTTCATGATCATCCAGCCGCCGTCGATCTCCTCGTCGCCCAGCATGACCGCGTCGGCGATGAAGGTTTCGTCGCCCAGGGTCAGCATGTCCGGCACCACGCCCAGCGCGGTGGAGATCTCGGCGTCATTGCCGACCTTGGCGCCCAGCAGGCGATACCAGTACGGCGCGAACACGGTGGCGTAAATGCCGTGCAGGACGTTGAGGCTCGATTCCTGTATCTGGCTCACCAGCCACTTGGCGCAGTAGGTGTTGCTGTGGATGGCCGAGCGGCCCGGCTGCAGGCGTGGCATCACGCTCCAGCGGATGCCGGCTGACAGCAGCGCCGTCAGCACGATCAGCACCGTGCTGGCGGGGAAGGCCAGCAGGAAGTAGCGCAGCAGCTGGATGCGCACGTCGTCGCCCTGTATCCACGGCAGCCAGCCCTGTTCGTCGAACCAGTCGATCAGCACGAAGCTCGGGAACACCGGCATGAAGAACAGTGTGACGATCAGCAGGATGCCGAAGATGAAGAACAAGCCTTCGCCCAGGCTGCGCGCGGCGCTGGCTTGTGGACGCGGCGGCAGACGGGTGGTGTCGAAGGCGCCAATGTCGCGCGCCGGCGAACCGGCCCACACGCGGCCGGCCGGCACGCGCGCGCCGTCGCCCAGCGCCGACTGGCCTTCCAGGTGGCCCAGCGCTTCGATATGCGTATTGCCCTCCATGACGGCGAAGGAGCTGACGCAGGTGTCGTCTTCCAGCGTGATCTGGCCCAGCAGCAGGCGGCCGCGCTGCACGCGGGCGTTTTCGAAGTTGACGGCGTTGCCGATGCTGACGTTGTCGCCAATGCTGAGCAGGTCGGGCGAGCGCAAGGTCATCGAGCCGATGATGACGTCCTTGCCCACCTTGGCGCCCAGCGCGCGCAGCCACCAGGCGTTGAGGGAGGAGCCGCTCAGCAGGTAGGCCGGCGCCGCTTCCACCAGCCGGTCGGCTAGCCACCAGCGGTAATAGGTGATGCCCCACAGCGGATAGTCCCCGGCCTTCAGGCGGCCGGCGATCAGCCATTTGCCGGCGATGGCGATGCCGAATTCGCCGATCGTCGCCAGCAGGAACACGCCGACCGAGGCGGCGATCGCGCGCGCCACGGAGTCGCCGGGATCGCCGGTGAAGAAGTGGTAGGTGAAGAACGGCGCCAGCCACTGCGCCATGCGCAGCGCCACCAGCGCCGGCATCGCGGCCACTTGCGCCGCGCCGCAGGTCCACCGCTTGAGCGAGGAGGGCGGCGTCCAGTCGGCTTCCGCCTCGGCGGCCTTGGGCGCGTCGGCCAGCACCAGGGCGATCTTGCCGACCTGGCGCTGCTGGTAGATGTCGCGCACGGTGATGTGGGCGAAGCGCGGATCGGCGCGCAGGGCCGAGGCCAGGCGCGCCGCGAAGAACGAGTGGCCGCCCAGGTCGGTGAAGAAGTCGGCCTGGCGCAGCACCGGCTGGCCAGGGAACAGCGCGGCCAGCGCGGCGAACAGCGCTTCCTCGGCCGGGGTTTCGGGCAGGTCGGATTCCTCGTTGCTGCCGGCCGGCGGAGCGCTCAGCGGCATGGCCTTGAGCGCCTTGCGGTCGATTTTGCCGGAGGTCAGTCGCGGCATGGCTTCCTGCATTTCGTAGCGGCCGGGGACCATGTACGGCGGCAGCGTGGCGGCCAGGCTGGCGCGCAGCGTCTTGGCATCCAGCACGGCACCGGCTTCGGGCACGATGTAGGCCACCAGCTGGTCGATGCCGTCGTCCTTGCGCAGCAAAACAGCCACCGTGCCCACGCCTTCCTGCTGCGCCAGCACCGCTTCGATCTCGCCCAGCTCCACGCGGAAGCCGCGTATCTTCACCTGGTCGTCGGCCCGGCCAAGGCACAGGACCTCGCCGTCGGCGTCGATGCGGGCCAGGTCGCCGGTGCGGTACAGGCGTGCGTCATGCTGGCCGCTGGACCATGGATTGACCAGGAATTTTTCCGCCGTCAGGTCGGGGCGGCCAAGGTAGCCGGCCGCCAGGCCTGGGCCGGTGATGCACAGCTCACCGATCTCGCCGCGCGGCAGCAGGCGCAGCGCCGGCTCGTGCGGCGCCACGGCCGCTTGCGCCAGCGGGTTGTCGGCGTCGATGCCGGCCGGCGCGTCGGGGCCCTGCGCGACGGCTGCCGCCGCGATGGCCGGTTCGGTGCTGGTGTCGATCACCAGCAGGCCGTAGTTGGGCAGCGGCGTGCCGATGGTGACCGGATGGCCGGGCTGCAAACGCGCCAGGCTGGCCGACACCGTCGCCTCGGTCGGACCATAGGTGTTGAACATCTGCCGGCCGGGGCGCGACCAGCGTTCCACCAGCGATTCCGGGCACATCTCGCCGCCCAGGTTGATCAGGCGCAGGCTGGGCACTTCCTGATTGAACAGCGCCAGCAGGGTAGGGACCGCGTGCAGCACCGTGACCTGGTTCTCGTCCAGCATGCGGGGCAGCGTTTCGGGATCGCCGCTGATTTCCTTGGGGCCGATCCACAGCGTGGCGCCAACCAGGTAGGCGATCCAGATCTCTTCGAACGACATGTCGAAGGCCACCGAGAAGCCCTGGTAGACCTTGTCCTGCGCGCTCACGCCGAGCACCGCGTTCTCGCTGCGCAGGAAGTGGCAGATGCTGCGCTGGGTGATCAGGATGCCTTTCGGCTTGCCGGTCGAGCCGGAGGTGTAGATGACGTAGGCCGGCACGTCGGGCGAGACGGCGCCGCGGCGCGACAGCGTGGCGCCGGCCGGCGGTGCGGCCAGCAGCGCCTCGGCGGTCCACACGGGACGGCCGATGTCCGCGAGGCGCGGCGCGAAGGCGGCGCAGGTCAGCACCCCGGCGCCGTCGGCGTCGTCCAGGCACACTTGCAGGCGGTCGACCGGGATGTCCTCGTCGACCGGCAGCCAGGCCGCGCCGGCCTTGGCGATACCGGCCTGCAGCACCAGCAGCTCGATGCCACGCGGCAGCCACAGGCCGACGATCTGGCCCGGCTGCACGCCGGCGTCGATCAGGCGGGCTGCCACCAGGTCGGCCTGGGCGTTCAGTTCGCGATAGCTGAGGCTGCGTGCGCCGAAGATCAGCGCGGTGTGGTCGGGAGTGCGGGCGGCGCTTGCTTCCAGCAGGTCCGCCAGGATTTCCTCGCGCAGCAGCTCCCCTTGCGGTTTCCCGTAAAGGATGTCCGGATGCGATTGCGGAATGTGCGGCGATACTGGGTCGTTCATGCTGGTACTTTATTTTGTGTTGGCGGGTGTCATTGTACGGTACGGATGTGCGTTCCAATAGAGGAAGAATGCAAGTTCCGCTGCCAGCCTTTACAATGGGAAATATAGGGAGATTTTCCTGTGTCACCGAGGAGCCGCATGTCAATGAACCGTCCGTTTATCGCCCCCATGCAATTTGACGATCCGATTGCCGCTTATGAACAGGTTTTAGCCATTTACGAGGCCAACGTCGCCCACCTGCGCGACGCCATGAAACGCTTTGTGGCCGGCGAGGATGTCGGCGAGCACGTGCGCGGCTGCTATCCCTTCGTGCGGGTCCATACCGACACCGTGGCGCGCGCCGATTCGACGCTGGCGTTCGGCTTCGTGGCCGGCCCCGGCACCTACGAAACCACGCTGACCCGGCCCGACCTGTTCGCGCGCTACTACCAGCAACAGTTCAAGCTGCTGCTGAAGAACCATGGCAGCCACCACCTGCGCATCGAGGTGGGCACCAGCTCGCAGCCGATCCCGATCCACTTCTCGTTTGCCGAGCACGAGCATATCGAAGGCAATATGAGCGCGGAACGGCGCCTGCTGATGCGTGACGTTTTTGACCTACCCAACCTTGCCGCGATGGACGACGGCATCGCCAACGGCACCCACGAGCCGCCGCCGGGCGAGGCGCAGCCGCTGTCGCTGTTCACGGCGCCGCGCGTGGACTACTCGCTGCAGCGCCTGCGCCACTACACCGGCACCTCGTGCGAACACTTCCAGAAGTTTGTGCTGTTCACCAACTACCAGTTTTATATCGACGAGTTCGTCAAGCTGGGCCACGAGCTGATGGGCCAGGCGTCCGGCGCGCCGGGTGACGATTACATCGCCTTCATCGAGCCGGGCAATATGGTCACGCGCCGCGTCGGCCAGGCGGTGCAGGCGGCCGACGCGCACGGCGCGCCGCTGCCGCGCCTGCCGCAGATGCCGGGCTACCACCTGGTCCGCGCCGACGGCACCGGCATTTCGATGGTCAACATCGGCGTCGGTCCGGCCAATGCCAAGACCATCACCGACCACATCGCCGTGCTGCGCCCGCATGCGTGGCTGATGCTGGGCCACTGCGCCGGCCTGCGCAACACGCAGCAGCTGGGCGACTACGTGCTGGCGCACGGCTATGTGCGCGAGGACCACGTGCTCGACGAGGACTTGCCGCTGTGGGTGCCGATCCCGCCGCTGGCCGAGGTGCAGGTGGCGATCGAGGCCGCCGTGGCCGAGGTCACGCAGCTCACCGGCCATGATTTGAAACGCGTGATGCGCACCGGCACCGTCGCCAGCACCGACAACCGCAACTGGGAGCTGCTGCCGCAGCGCACGCCGGAGCGCCGTTTCAGCCAGAGCAGGGCGATCGCGCTGGACATGGAAAGCGCCACCATCGCCGCCAACGGCTTCCGTTTCCGCGTGCCGTACGGGACTTTGTTGTGCGTGAGCGACAAGCCCATGCACGGCGAGATCAAATTGCCCGGCATGGCCAACCAGTTTTACCGCGAGCGTGTTGACCAGCATTTACGGATCGGCATCCGCGCGCTGGAACTGCTGCGCGCGCTGGGCGTGGACAAGCTTCACAGCCGCAAGTTACGCAGCTTTACGGAGGTCGCGTTCCAGTAACTCATGCAAAAAATGCATGAGGCCCGCCGCGTGCGGGCTTTTTTTTCGTTTCCTCCGCCTTTGGCGATACCTTTTTTGATATCAAAAACCGGAAAAAATTGATTGGTTTGTTTTTTTGCCAGCCCATAAGATGAATTCCGACGTAGCCGCAAAACCATAAAAAAGATAACACTGGAGACATATGAACAAGCACATGACCGGGACTGTCGAGTCCCAGGCGAAGCATCGCTTTGCCCTGAAAACCGGCGTCGCCATGCTGGCCGCCGCCGGCCTGATGAGCGCCTTCCCGGCTGTGGCGCAGGACGCCGCCCCGGCCGCCACCGTGGTCACCGTGACCGGCGTCCGCAAGGCCGCCGAAAGCGCCCAGAAGATCAAGATGGATGCCGATAATGTGATCGACTCCATCGTCGCCGACGATATCGGCAAATTCCCGGACACCAACGTCGCCGAGACCCTGGCCCGCGTCGCCGGCATCCAGGTGCGGCGCGACGCCGGCGAAGCCAACACGGTGCTGATCCGCGGCCTGCCGTTCATCTCGACCTTCATCAACGGCCGCGAAATGTTCACCACCACCGGCCGCTACATCCAGCTGGCCGACATTCCGTCGACCATGCTGCAGCGCGCCGACGTCTACAAGTCGCAAAGCGCGGAGATGATCGAGGGCGGCATCGCCGGCGCCATCGACGTGCGCACCAACCGTCCGTTCGACTTCAAGGGTTTCCAGGTCAGCGCCCAGGGCGGCGCCAAGAATACCGACAAGGCCAACGCCACCGATCCTGAAGCATCGGGCATGATTTCGAACCGCTGGAAGACCGGCGCCGGCGAATTTGGCGCGCTGTTCGGCGTCTCCTACGTGAAGAACCACTTCCACGAAGAGCGTGGCTTCGAGACCTTCCCGATCGATAAAAGCTTCGCCGCGCCCAACCTGACCGGCCCGGACCTGGTGGGCATCCAGGACATCTACGGCCAGCGCAAGCGCATCGCGGAAAACTTCGCCCTGCAGTGGAAGCCGAGCGCCGACGTCGAACTGTACGCCGAAGGCCTGCACTCGTCGCTGAAGAGCCGCGACGAGACGGACTTCTTCGTCGGCCTGCCATGGGCCACGTCGCCGGACCAGATCAAGGTGACCAAGATCCCGGGCACCAACCAGACCGACACCATCGATTCGACCAACGCCTTCACCATCCTGTCGACCCAGGCGCGCGCCGCGGAAAGCATCGCTTCGCAGTACGCCATCGGCGGCAAATGGCGGGTTGCCCCCGGCCTGCGCACCAGCGCCGAAGTGTCGCGCACCACCAGCTCGTTCGACTGGGTCAATCCCATCCTGGACACCAACCTGAATGTCGACAAGGTCCATATCAAGACCAACGTGGACGACGGCGCGTTTGCCCAGTACCAGGGCGCGGCCCTGAACGATCCAGGCAAGATCTTCCTGTTCCAGTTCTTCGACCGCTATGGCCATGACCGTGGCAGATCGACCGACTGGCGCGCCGACGGCACCTACACCCCGGAATCGGATGGCCTGTTCAAGGAGTTCAACTTCGGCGTGCGTGGCAACGAGCGCCGCGCCGAGTCGATCAAGTCGCTGGAAGGCAGCGTCAGCGCCATTCCCGGCGTTACCATGGGCAGCGTCCCGGGCCTGTCGTGCACCACCCAGCCGTTCTCCGTCAACTACGGCACGCCGAAGTGGAGCACCCCGTGCGCCAACTTCATGATCGACCAGACCGGCGTGGTGCGCAAGGCCGTCACCGGCAACGCGGCCGCCAAGGCCCTTGATCCGGCCTCCTTCTTCCAGGACAAGGAGAAGAACCTCGCCTTCTACGGCAAGGCCAAGATCGGCTTCGACATGGCCGGCATCCCGGTCGACGGCGTGTTCGGCGTGCGGGTCACCAAGACCGACGAGGATCTGCTGGCCAACAATAACATCGTGACCTCCAATGGCCTGGTGTATGTCCCGGTCAGCAAATCCACCTCCAACACCGACGTGCTGCCAAGCGCGAACATCAAGCTGACGCTGCGCCGCGACCTGCTGGCCCGCCTGGCCTATGCCAAGACGCTGACCCGTCCCGACTTCTCGGCGCTCAATCCCGCCACGGCCTACGTCAACTCGAACGGCACCACCACGCTGGCGACGGCGTCGGGCGGCAATCCGGACCTGAAGCCGGTCACCGCGCAGAACTTCGACGGCACGCTGGAATGGTATTTCGCCTCGACCGGCTATGTCAGCGGCACCCTGTTCCGCCACAACTTCGATGGCTACATCATGGGCAAGGGCGTGCAGGAGACCTTCCAGGGCGTGAACTACCTGACCACCCGTCCGTTCAACACCGACAAGGGCCACCTGCAAGGCCTGGAGCTGGCCTACCAGCAGTTCTACGACGGCCTGCCGGGTTGGCTGAGCGGCTTCGGCCTGCAGGCCAACGTCACCTTCTCGCAGGGTGGCGCGACGTCGTCGGCGGTGCCTGGCCTGGAAGACAAGCCGTTCGCCGGCATGTCCAAGCTGTCCTACAATATCGTCGGCCTGTATGAGAAGCAGGGCTGGTCGGCGCGCCTGGCCTACAACTGGCGCTCCAAGTTCACCCAGCTGTATGGCGATACGCCGGATCCGGCGCACCTGCCTGGCAAGGACCTGATCGCCGGCGCGATGTCGACGCTGGACGGCTCGCTGAGCTACAAGATCACGCCGCAGCTGTCGGTGAACCTGACCGGGACCAACCTGTTGAACTTCAAGTATCAGGACTACTGGCAGGACCCGACGATCTACCCGCGCGACACCCGCCGCTATGACCGCACCGTCGGCCTGTCGCTGAGCTGGAAGAACTAAGCAGTCCGTCAACACCGCCCATCCCCGCCGTCGCGGGGATGCGGCATTGAGAGGTATCCGATGTCGAATCAAAAATTGTCGTTGGTGGAAAAAATAGGCTTCGGCGCTGGAGACATGGCGCTGAACGTGGTGATCTCGTCGATGATGTTGATCATCACCTTCTTCTACACCGACATCTACGGCCTGAAGACGATGGACCTGGCGCTGATGTTCGGCGTGGTGAAGTTCGTCGGCGCGATGGCCGACCTGACCATGGGCCAGATCACCGACCGTTTCACCAGCCGCTGGGGGCGTTACCGTCCGTGGCTGCTGCTGTTGGCGGTGCCGTATGGCCTCAGCGTGTTCTTCGTCTTCACTACGCCCGACTGGGGCTACAGCGCCAAGCTGGTTTGGGCCTACTCGACCTACATCATCATGACCATCATGACGGCGGGCGTGGGCATTCCGTACATCTCCCTACCCAGCGCCTTGTCCAAGGAGCCGCAGGAGACCTTGTCCGCCAACGGCTACCGCCTGTTCTTCGCCAAGATCGGCGCCTTCATGGTGACGGTGATCGTGCCGCTGCTGTCGGAGCGCTGGGGAGGCGGCAACGCGGCCGCCGGCTACCAGTTCGCCATGGCCGTGATGGCCGGCATGGGCGTGCTGCTGTTCCTGTTCTGCTTCTTTACCACCAGGGAGCGCGTGCAGCACGTGGTGCAGCGCCAGTCGCTGTGGGAGCAGGTGAAGGTGCTGGTCCGGAACGACCAGTGGCTGATTCTGTGCGGCGTCTGCGTGACCGGCACCATCGGCTATGTGGTGCGCGGCTCGGTGGCCATCTACTACGCCAAATACTATCTCGGCGCCGACGGCCCGACCATCTCGGCCTTTCTGTCCACCGGCGTGGTGGCCGCCATCGTGTCGATGATCGCCTCCACCTGGATCACCAAGGTCTATTGCAAGGTCAACCTGTTCCGCTGGACGCAGATCGGCGTGGGCCTGATCAGCGCCGCGATGTACTTCTTCGTCGGGCCGGGCGACACCGTGCTGGCGTTTGTGCTTTACTTCCTGCTGTCGTTCGTGGTGGACCTGCATGCGCCGGTGTTCTGGTCGGCCATCGCCGAGACCATCGACTACGGCGTGGTCAAGACCGGCAAGCGCGTGTCGGGCTTCGCGTTCGGCGGCATCTCGGTCTGCCAGAAGGCGGGCATGGGCATCGCCGGCATCCTGGTCGGCAAGCTGCTGACGCACTTCGCTTATGTACCCAATGTCGAGCAGACCGCTTACGCGCTGCACGGCATCGTCTTGATGATGACGCTGATACCGGGCTTCTTCCACACCATCATGGGGCTGTTGATGTTCAAGTACCGTATCAACGACAAGTACTACAGCGAAGTCAAGGCGGCGATGGGAGTCAAAGCTTATGTGGCAGTCTAATTTTCAGGAAATGGAAGCAATGGAAGAAGTCCTCACCCCGTTGATCGAGCAGCGCGCCGATCCTTTTATCATTCGTCACAGCGACGGCTATTACTACTTCACCGCCTCGGTGCCGCAGTACGACCGCATCGAGCTGCGCCGCGCCAAGACCATCGCCGGCCTGGCGGATGCGGAGAAGGTCGATGTGTGGCACAAGCCCGATACGGGTCCGTACAGCGAACTGGTTTGGGCGCCGGAGCTGCACTTCAATGATGGCGCCTGGTACGTCTACTTCGCCGCCGCGCCGAGCCGCGAGATCAAACACAAGCTGTTCCAGCACCGCATGTACGCGATCCGCAACGCCAATCCCAATCCGCTGGAAGGCGAGTGGGAGTTCATGGGCCAGATCGACACCGGCATCGACACCTTCTGCCTGGACGCGACCACCTTCACCCACAAGGGCCAGCTGTACTACCTGTGGGCGCAGAAGGACGTGGCCATCGAGGGCAATTCCAACCTGTACATCGCGCCGATGAAGACGCCGTGGCAGCTGGGCGGCCCGCCGGTCATGCTGAGCAAGCCGGAATTCGACTGGGAGATCCGCGGCTTCTGGGTCAACGAAGGACCGTCGGTGCTGAAGAAGAACGGCAAGATCTTCATCAGCTACTCGGCCAGCGCCACCGACGAGAACTACGCCATGGGCCTGTTGTGGGCGGACGACCGCGCCAACCTGCTGGACCCGACCTCGTGGGCCAAGTCGCGCCAGCCGGTGCTGCAGACCTGCTTCGAACACGGCGTGTACGGACCAGGACACAACAGCTTCACCATCGGCGACGATGGCGAGACCGTCATGTTGGTTTATCATGCACGCACTTATACCGAGATTATTGGCGATCCGCTGTGGAACCCGGACCGGCACACCTATGTCAAACCACTCAAGTGGGACGAGCAGGGCATGCCGGTATTTGGAAAGCCCTCGATAGCCTGAGTAAACTGAACAAACGTCATCCCCGCGAAAGCGGGGAACCATAGAACACTCGCGGCGGCCACGGAACAAATTCCGTCGGCCGCCGTTGCCGTAGAAAGCCTCCATGCAGCCCAATGTCACCGCAGCACCCTTCGGCCCCGAAGCCACCCTGTACACCCTGACCAACACCAACGGCATGATCGTCAAGATCAGCAACCTTGGCGGCGTGATCACCGAAATCCACACGCCGGACCGCGACGGCCAGCTGGCCGACGTCTGCCTGGGCTTCGACGATGCCGCCGCCTACCTGGGCGAATCCCACTACTTCGGCGCGCTGATCGGCCGTTACGGCAACCGCATCGCCAACGGCCGCTTCACGCTGGACGGCGAGACGTTCCAGCTGGACGTGAACAACGGTGTAAATCATTTACACGGAGGTGCGGACGGCTTCCACCGCCGCATGTGGGACGCCGAAACCTTCGCCACGCCCAAGTCGGCGGGCCTGATCCTGAGCTACCTGAGCGCCGACGGCGAACAAGGCTACCCAGGCAACCTGGAAGTGACGGTCATCTACGAACTGCGCGACAATAACGAATTGCGTATCGCTTTCCACGCCATCACCGATAAGGCGACACCGGTCAACCTGACCAACCACGCCTACTTCAACCTGGCCGGCAAGGGCGACATCCTGTCCCACGAGCTGACCATCGCCGCCGACGCCTACACGCCGGTCGACAGCGGCCTGATACCGACCGGCGAGCTGCCCGCGGTGGCGGGTACGCCGTTCGACTTCCGCACGCCGCACGCGATCGGCGCGCGCATTGACGCGGACGACGAGCAGCTGCGCCACGGCGCCGGCTACGACCACAACTTCGTGCTGAATAAATCCGCGCCGCGCGCGCTGGAACTGGCGGCTCGCGTGCGCGATCCGTCGTCCGGCCGTGTGCTGGAGGTACTGACCCAGGAGCCGGGCGTGCAGTTCTACAGCGGGAACTTCCTCCACGACGGCATGGGCGGGAAAGGGCGCATCTACGGCCATCGCAGCGGCTTCTGCCTCGAACCGCAGCATTATCCCGACTCGCCCAACCGTCCCGAATTCCCGTCGACGATACTGCGTCCCGGCGAGGAATACACCACCGTCATGGCTTACCGCTTCAGCGTCGAGGACTGATACCAAATCGGGTATCAAAGTCGAATAATAATTTATTGGAAAGATATCTCAGTACAACTTAGTATGGCTTCATCGATGCGGGGGCATGACATCAGGCTCCCGTACAGGAACATACTGAGGAGATATGCATGTCCGAGAATGACAAAAAGGTGAAGCTGCGCTCCGCCGAGTGGTTTGGTACGCAAGACAAGAACGGTTTCATGTATCGCAGCTGGATGAAGAACCAGGGCATCCCCGATCATGAATTCCAGGGCAAGCCTATCATCGGCATCTGCAACACGTGGTCCGAGCTGACCCCTTGCAATGCCCACTTCCGCAAGCTGGCGGAACACGTCAAGCGCGGCATCCTGGAGGCGGGCGGCTTCCCGGTCGAGTTCCCGGTGTTCTCCAACGGCGAATCGAACCTGCGCCCAACCGCCATGCTGACCCGTAACCTGGCCAGCATGGACGTCGAGGAATCGATCCGCGGCAATCCGATGGACGGCGTGGTGCTGCTGGTCGGCTGCGACAAGACCACGCCGGCGCTGCTGATGGGCGCCGCCTCGGTCGATATCCCGACCATCGTCGTCAGCGGCGGCCCTATGCTGAACGGTAAACTGAACGGCAAGAACATCGGCTCCGGCACCGCTGTATGGCAGTTGCACGAGCAGGTCAAGGCCGGCGAAATCTCCATGCACGAATTCATGTCGGCGGAATCGGGCCACTCCCGTTCCGCAGGCACCTGCAACACCATGGGCACCGCGTCGACGATGGCCTGCATGGCCGAGGCGCTGGGCACCACGCTGCCGCACAACGCCGCCATCCCCGCCGTCGATTCGCGCCGCTACATCCTGGCGCACATGTCGGGCATCCGCGCCGTCGAGATGGTGAAGGAAGACCTGAAGCTGTCGAAGATCCTCAAGCGCGAGAACTTCGAAAACGCGATCCGCGTCAACGCCGCCATCGGCGGTTCCACCAACGCCGTGATCCACCTGAAGGCCATCGCCGGCCGCATCGGCGTCGACCTGGAGCTGGAGGACTGGACCCGCGTGGGCCGTGGCACGCCGACCATCGTCGACCTGCTGCCGTCGGGCCGCTTCCTGATGGAGGAGTTCTACTATGCCGGCGGCCTGCCGGGCGCGATCCGCCGCATGGGCGAGGGCGACCTGGTGCCGCATCCGAACGCGCTGACCGTCAACGGCAAATCGTTGTGGGAAAACTGCAAGGAAGCGCCGATCTACGACGATGAGGTGATCCGTCCACTGGACAAGCCGCTGCTCAAGGATGGCGGCATCTGCATCCTGCGCGGCAACCTGGCACCACGCGGCGCCGTGCTGAAACCATCGGCCGCCACGCCGGAGCTGATGCAGCATCGCGGCCGCGCCGTGGTGTTCGAGGACTTTGAACACTACAAGAGCCGCATCGTCGATCCTGAACTGGAAGTCGATGCCAACTCGGTGCTGGTGATGAAGAACTGTGGCCCTAAAGGATATCCCGGCATGGCCGAGGTGGGGAACATGGGCCTGCCGCCGAAACTGCTGGCGGCCGGCGTCAAGGACATGGTCCGCATCTCGGACGCGCGCATGAGCGGCACCGCCTACGGCACCGTGGTGCTGCACGTGGCGCCGGAAGCGATGGCCGGCGGCCCGCTGGGCATCGTCAAGGACGGCGACTGGATCACGCTCGATTGCGCCGGTGGATTGCTGAACCTGGAGATCACCGATGAGGAGATGGCGGCACGCCAGGCCGCGCGCGTGCCCGGTTCTGCGCCAGGTCCGAAGACCGGTTACCAGCAGCTGTACATCGAACACGTGCTGCAAGCCGACGAAGGCTGCGACTTCGACTTCCTGGTCGGGAGCCGCGGCTCGGCCGTGCCGCGCCACTCGCACTAATCAAAATCCGGAGACACCATGCTACTCGTACAATTCAAGAACGAACAAGGCGCGCGCCAGATCGGCGTGCTGGAACAGAACACCATCCGCGTCATCGAAGGCTACGACACCACCTACGCGCTGGCGCAAGCGGCGATCCGCAAGTCGACCGGCCTGGCCGACCTGGCGGCGCAAGCCACCGGCTCCGCCGTGCTGGCGTTCGACGCCGTCGCCGCGGCCGGCCGCCTGCTGCCGCCGCTGGACCACAGCGACGACGCGCACTGCTACGTCACCGGCACCGGCCTGACCCACCTGGGCAGCGCCGACACGCGCGACGCCATGCACAAGAAAATCGGTGGCGACGTCGAATCCCTGAGCGACTCCATGAAGATGTTCCGCATGGGCGTGGAAGGCGGCAAACCTGCCGCAGGCCAGGCCGGCGTGCAGCCGGAATGGTTCTACAAGGGCGACGGCTCGGTGGTCGCCGCCAGCGGCCATGCCCTGAGCATGCCGGACTTCGCGCTGGACGGCGGCGAAGAGCCTGAAGTGGCGGGCCTGTACGTGATTGGCGACGACGGCCAGCCATACCGCGTCGGCTACGCCATCGGCAACGAGTTCTCGGACCACGTGACCGAGCGCCAGAACTACCTGTACCTCGCGCACTCCAAGCTGCGCGCCTGCGGCCTTGGCCCGGCGCTGCTGGTCGGCGAAGCGCCGGCGCACATCGAAGGCACCTCGCGCATCTACGACGTGGAAGGCAAGGTCCGTTGGGAGAAGGCGTTCTTCAGCGGCGAGCAGAATATGTCGCACACCATCGCCAACCTGGAGCACCACCACTTCAAGTACCCGCTGTTCAAGCGTCCCGGCGATGTGCACATCCACTTCTTCGGCACGGCGACGCTGAGCGTGGCCGACAACATCGTCGTCAAGCCCGGCGAGACGTTTGAAATCGAAGCGCCGCAGTTCGGCCCAGCCTTGCGCAACAAGCTGGCCGTCTACAAAACCGAAGTCGCGAAAGTGAAAGCACTATGATCATCACTGGTGAAGCACTGATCGGCGGCGTCGCCGTCAAAGGCACGGGCAGCGCTGTCCGCGCCTACAATCCATCGCTGCAGCAGCCGATGGAACCTGAATTCCCTGCGGTCGATTTCGACCAGATCGACCAGGCCTGCCGCCTGGCTGACGCCGCGTTCGACACCTTCCGCGCGCTGAGCGACGAGAAGCGCGCGGTCTTCCTCGAGACCATCGGCGAGCAAATCATGGCGCTGGGCGATGTGCTGGTGGAGCGCGTGATGGCCGAAACCGGCCTGCCGCGCGCCCGCATCGAGGGTGAGCGTGGCCGCACCGTCGGCCAGCTGAAACTGTTTGCCAACCTGCTGCGCGAAGGCTCGTGGAACGACGTCCGCATCGACAAGACGTTGCCGGATCGGGCGCCGCCGCGTCCGGACCTGCGCATGCGCATGATCGGACTCGGCCCCGTCGCGGTTTTCGCGGCCAGTAACTTCCCGTTGGCTTTTTCTGTAGCTGGCGGCGACACCGCGTCGGCATTGGCTGCCGGCTGCCCGGTGGTGCTGAAGGCGCACTCCGCGCATCCCGGCACGTCGGAGCTGGTGGGCCGCGCCGTGGTCAAGGCCGTGGAGCTGTGCGGCCTGCCGGCCGGCGTGTTCGCGCTGCTGACCGGCAGCGGCAACGGCATCGGCCAGGAGCTGGTGCGCCATCCGGCCATCAAGGCGGTCGGCTTCACCGGTTCGCGCAGCGGTGGCACGGCGCTGATGGCTGTTGCGGCCGCGCGTCCGGTGCCGATTCCCGTGTATGCGGAAATGAGCTCGATCAATCCGGTGTTCCTGATGCCGCGCGCACTGGCTGCGCGCGCCGAGGACATCGCAGGCGCCTTCGCCGGTTCGCTGGTGCTGGGCGTGGGGCAGATGTGCACCAATCCCGGCCTGGTGATCGGCGTCGCCGGTCCTGAGCTGGACCGCTTCGCCAAGGCCGCCGCGCAAGCGCTGGCCGGCGGCGCCGCGTGCGCCATGCTGTCGCCGGGGATCGCCGGCAGCTTCCAGCGCGGCGTCGCCCAGCTGGCCGAGCATGCGGATGTCAAGACGCTGGCGCTGGCGCCGCAGGCCGAAGGCAAGGGCGCTCCGGCGCTGTTCGTCACCAGCGGCGCGGCGTTCCTGTCGCAGCACGCATTGTCGGAGGAAGTATTCGGGCCGGCTTCGCTGGTGGTCGCCTGCAAGGACATGGCGGAACTGCGCCAGATAGCCGAGAGCCTTGAAGGCCAGTTGACCGCCACGCTGCAACTGGACGATGGCGACCTGGATGAAGCGCACAAGCTGCTGCCTGTATTGGAGCGCAAGGCCGGCCGCATCCTGGCCAACGGCTTCCCGACCGGTGTGGAAGTCTGCAGCGCGATGGTGCACGGTGGCCCGTTCCCGTCGACCTCCGACGGCCGCAGCACGTCCGTCGGCACGGGCGCGATTGTACGTTTCCTGCGTCCGGTGTCGTACCAGAACCTGTCGCAAGCGCTGTTGCCCGAAGTCCTGCGCGACAACGGCCCGGTGGCATGGCGCCGCCGCGAAGGCGAATTGACGCGGGGCTGATCCACCACGGCATGGGTTCCCGCCTTTGCGGGAACGACGGCGCCCCCTCGTCATTCCCGCGAACGCGGGAAACCATGCTGAGTAATAAAAACACATAAAAAAAGCAGGAGACAGCATGACCCAACTAGCCAAATTTGGCAGCCTGCGCGGCAAGCGCGTATTCATCACAGGCGGCGGCACCGGCATCGGCGAAGCGATGGTGATTTCCTTCGCCGAGCAGGGTGCGCAGGTGGCCTTCGTCGACATCGCCCGCGACGCCAGCCTGGCGCTGGTCCGGCGCGTGAAGGAAGCCGGCTATCCCGAGCCGCGGTTCCGTCACTGCGACATCACCGACATCCCCGCGCTGCAAAAGACCATGTCCGAACTGTCGGCCGCCGTCGGCGACTTCGACATCCTCGTCAACAATGCCGCCAACGACCAGCGCCACGAGACGGCCGAAGTGACGGTCGACTACTGGAACGAGCGGATCGCCATCAACCAGCGCCCGATGTTCTTCACCTGCCAGGCGGTCCTGGAGGGCATGAAGAAGAAGGGGACCGGCTCGATCATCAACGTCGGTTCGATCTCATGGCACGTCAAGAACGCCGGCTATCCGGTCTACGCCACATCCAAGGCGGCGGTGCACGGCCTGACGCGCGGCCTGGCGCGTGAATTCGGCGCACACGGCATCCGCGTCAACACGGTCACCCCGGGCTGGGTGATGACGCAGCGCCAGATCGACCTGTGGCTGGACGAAGCGGGCGAGCAGGACATCCAGCGCAACCAATGCCTGCCGACCAAGCTGATGCCGCAGCACGTCGCCTCGATGGTGCTGTTCCTCGCCGCCGAAGACGGCGCCATGTGCACCGCCCAGGAATTTATCGTCGACGCCGGCTGGGTCTAAAAATTGGAGTCAAGAAATTGGGGTCAAGTCTGGCATTCGGACACGAGCTGAACCGTAGCACCCCTCTACGGTTCAGCTCGTGTCCGAATGCCAGACTTGACCCCAAAATGCAGTCAATAAATTATAACTAGGAGATAACAATGAACTACATTAAACAAGGCGTACTTTCCCTTTGCCTGTTGGCTTCCGGCGGCGCCTTCGCGGCCGACGCGGTCGGCCTGACCATCGACGCCGCCAAGCCCGGCGCCGTCATCAACAAGGATATCTACGGCCAGTTCGCCGAGCATCTGGGTACCGGCATCTACGAAGGCATGTGGGTCGGCCCGAAGTCGAAGATCCCGAATACCAAAGGCTGGCGCAATGACGTCGTCGGCGCGCTGAAGGCGATGCATGTGCCGCTGGTGCGCTGGCCGGGCGGCTGCTTCGCCGACGAATACCACTGGAAGGATGGCATCGGCCCACGCGAGAAGCGTCCGGTCAAGGTCAACACCAACTGGGGCGGCGTGGCGGAATCGAACGCCGTCGGCACCCACGAGTTCTTCGACCTGGTCGACCTGCTGGGCGCGGACGCCTACGTCAACGGTAACCTCGGCACCGGCAGCGCACAGGAGATGTCGGAATGGATTGAGTACATGACCTCCGACAGCCAATCCACGCTGGCCAACCTGCGCCGCAAGAACGGCCATGAAAAGCCGTTCAAGGTCGCCTATTTCGCGATCGGTAACGAGGCCTGGGGCTGCGGCGGCAATATGTCGCCGGATCATTACTCGGACCTGTACCGGAACGTCGAGACCTTCCTGCGCGCGCCGCAACAATACCGTCCCAAGATGATCGCCAGCGGCGGCAACGACAACGACCTGACCTGGTCCGAAGTGCTGAGCAAACGCCTGAAGTCCCAGGCCGACGGTATCAGCTTCCACTACTACACCATCCCGACCGGGAAGTGGGAAGTGAAGGGCGCCGCCACCGGATTCCCTGAAAAGGAGTGGATGTCCACGCTGACCAACACGCTGCGCATGGAAGACCACATCCGCAAGAACGCCGCCGCGATGGACAAGAACGACCCTGAGAAGAAACTCGGCCTGTTCGTCGACGAATGGGGCACCTGGTACGACGTGGAGAAGGGCACCAACGCCGGCTTCCTGTTTCAGCAGAACACCCTGCGCGATGCGGTTGTTGCAGCACTTAACTTCAACATCTTCCACGCCCATGCGGACCGCGTGCGCATGACGAATATCGCGCAGATGGTCAACGTGCTGCAGTCGATGATCATCACCGACAAGGACAAGATGGTGCTGACGCCAACCTATCACGCCTTCGAGATGTATGTGCCGTTCCAGGGCGCGACCTCGCTGCCGCTGACGTTGTCGAATAACCCGCAGTACACGCTGGACGGCGCCAGTGTGCCGGAGATCAGCGCGTCGGCCGCTCGCGGTACGGACGGCAAGCTGTATCTGGCGCTGGTCAACACCAATCCTGGCCAGGATGCGGACGTAGCGATCAACGTACCGGGCCAGACGATCAAGTCGGTGAAGGGCCGCGTTCTGACCGCCGCCGCGATGGATGCCCATAACAGCTTCCAGGCGCCGCAGGCGATCAAGCCAGCGCCGTACAGCGCCAACGCGGTGGACGGCAAGCTGACGGTGAAGATCCCGGCCAAGGCCGTCGTCGTCGTCGCGGTGGAGTGAGTCGATGAGCGAACACGATATCTCGGTATCGCGTCGTAGGGCCATCGCCGGCGGCGTAGCATTGCTGCTGGCGGGCTGCGGTGGCGGCGGTGGTGGTGGCGCTAGCCCGGTAACGCTGGCGCCTACCCCGACGCCGACCCCAACTCCGACGCCTACGCCAACGCCGGCTCCAACCCCGGCGCCGACGGCGATCACCTTCGGCGACGTTTCGGTGCACGATCCGGCACTGATCAAGGTGGACGGCACCTACTACGTCTTCGGCTCGCACCTGGCCGCCGCCAAGTCGACGGACCTGATGAACTGGACCAAGATCGCGGACGGCGTCAACGCCACCAACCCGTTGTTCAACAACGTGGTCACGGCGCTGGCGGACACCTTCACCTGGGCGCAGGTGACTGACCTGTGGGCGCCGGACGTGGTGAAGCTCGGCGATGGCAAGTTCTACTTCTACTACAACGCCTGCAAAGGCGATTCGCCCCGCTCCGCGCTGGGCGTGGCCGTGGCGGACAAGGTCGAGGGCCCGTACGTCAACAAGCAGATCATGCTCAAATCCGGCATGTGGGATCAGATCAGCGAGGACGGCGTCAACAAATACGATGCGCTGACGATGCCGAACGTGGTGGACCCGAACACCTTCTTCGACAAGGACGGCAAGCTGTGGATGATTTACGGCTCCTACTCGGGCGGCATCTTCATCCTGGCGATGGACCCGGCCACCGGCCTGCAGAAGCCAGGCCAGGGCTATGGCAAGCACCTGATGGGCGGGAACCACAGCCGTATCGAGGGCGCGTATGTGATGTACAGCCCGCAGTCGAAGTACTACTACCTGTTCACGTCCTTCGGCGGACTGGATGCGAACGGCGCCTACAATATGCGCGTGGCGCGCTCGCTGAACCCCGACGGCCCATACGTGGACGCCAAGGGCAACGACATGGCGAACGTCAAGGCGGATCCCAGGTTGCCGCTGTTCGACGACGCCAGCATCGCGCCGTTCGGGCAGAAGATCATGGGGAACCACCAGTTCGCGCTGGCGGATGGCGAGACGGGAACGCCGTTGGGCTATGTATCGCCGGGCCACAACTCGGCCTACTACGAGGCGGCCACCGGCCAGTACTTCCTGGTGTTCCACACGCGCTTCCCGGGCACCGGCGAGTTCCACCAGATCCGTGTGCACGAGATGTTCATCAACGAAGACGGCTGGATCGTGGTGTCGCCGTTCCGCTACGCGCCGCTCAGCAAGAATGCGACGCCGTTGTCGGCCGATGTCACCGCCGCCGATGCCGCTGGAACGTACAAGATGATCAACCATGGCAAGGACATCACGGCGGCGATCAAGCAGTCGCAGAATGTCAGGCTGGCGGCGGACGGCACGGTTTCCGGCGCCGCCAGCGGCACCTGGAAGCATAATGGCGCCAACAAGATCACGATATCGCTGGGCGCCACCGGAACGTTCAATGGCGTGCTGTCGCGCCAGTGGAACACCAACGCCGGCGCTTTCGTGGTGACGTGGACGGCGCAGTCGGTGGACGGTGTGTCGATCTGGGGCGCGCGTACGGGGAGTTGAGATGAAGTCTGCGGTATTTGCATTGTGCCTTGCGGCGGCGTCGGTTTGCGCCGCCAAGGAGGTCAGCGTTCACGATCCTGTCATGGCGAAGGAGGGCGATACCTGGTACGTATTCAGCACCGGGCCGGGTATCACCTTCTACAGCTCCAAAAACATGAAGGACTGGATGCCGGAAGGCCGCGTCTTCAAGGGCGATCCGGCGTGGGCCAAGCGAGCCGCGCCGACTTTCGACGGCCATGTCTGGGCGCCGGATGTCCACTTCCATAACGGTAAATACTATTTATATTATTCCGTTTCGGGCTTCGGCAAGAACACTTCTGGGATAGGCGTCACCGTCAACAAGACGCTCAATCCCCGTTCGTCGGACTACCGCTGGGAAGACAAGGGCATGGTGCTGCAATCCGTGCCAGTGCGCGACGACTGGAACGCCATCGACCCGAACATCGTTGAAGACGGCAAGGGCGGGGCATGGATGGCGTTCGGTTCCTTCTGGAGCGGACTGAAACTGGTCAAGTTGAACGCGGATTGGACTGGTCTGGCCGAGCCGCAGGAGTGGCACGCCATCGCCAGCCGTTCGCGCGGGCCGTCGGTGGCGGACAAGTCGGCGGGGCCGGACGAGATCGAGGCGCCTTTTATCTTCAAGAAGGGCGATTACTACTATCTGTTCGCGTCGTTCGGGCTTTGCTGCCGCAAGGGCGACAGCACTTACCACGTCGTCGTTGGCCGCTCGAGGGATGTCACCGGTCCTTATGTGGACAGGAACGGTGTCGACATGATGAAGGGCGGCGGCTCTGTCGTCATCGCCGGCGACAAGGACTGGAAAGGCCTGGGCCACAACAGCGCCTACACCATCGACGGCAAGGACTACATGGTGCTGCATGCCTACGAGACGGTCGACAACTACCTGCAAAAACTGAAGATCATGGAAATGAAGTGGGACGCCACCGGCTGGCCGACAGTAGACGCGGCAGACCTGAACCGCTACCGCAGCAACCAGCTGCCTTCGCCATGACGGTCGCGAAGGCCGCGCTGCGCGGAGCGGTTGCGCTGGCTGCGGCTATGATGCTCTGCGCCTCCGCTTCCGCCGCCACGGCAGCCGCGCCGCTGCACCTGTTCCCACTCGCCGACGTGCGGCTTGGCGATAGCCCCTTCCTGGACGCCCAGCGCACGGACCTGCACTACCTGCTGGAGATGGAGCCCGACCGCCTGCTCGCGCCCTTCCTGCGCGAGGCCGGCCTGCCGCTGAAGCAGCCGAGCTACGGCAACTGGGAATCCTCCGGCCTGGACGGACACCTCGGCGGCCACTATCTATCCGCGCTGGCGCTGATGTACGCATCCACCGGCGACGAGGAAGTCCTGCGCCGCCTGAACTACTTCGTGGCGGAGCTCAAGCGCTGCCAGGAGCGCAACGGCAACGGCTACCTTGGCGGCATCCCGGACGGCAGCACCGCCTGGCAGGCCATCGCCAAGGGCGACCTCCATGCCGATAACTTCTCGGTCAACGGCAAATGGGTCCCGTGGTACAACCTGCACAAGGTCTACGCCGGCCTGCGCGACGCCTACACCTACGCCGGCAACGCGGACGCCCGCGCCATGCTGATCGCCATGTCCGACTGGGCGCTGGAACTGACCTCGCACCTGAGTGAGGAGCAGATGCAGTCCATGCTGCGCAGCGAACACGGAGGCATGAACGAAGTGCTGGCCGATGTCGCCCAGATGACGGGCCAGAAAAAATACATGGACCTGGCCATCCGCTTCTCGCACCAGGCCATTCTGCGGCCGCTGGAAGAGGGCAAGGACCAGCTTACCGGCCTGCACGCGAACACGCAGATCCCCAAGGTGATCGGCTTCAAGCGCATCGGCGACATCACCGGCCGCCGCGACTGGCAGCAGGCCGCACAATTCTTCTGGCAGACCGTCCACGATCACCGCACCGTCGCCATCGGCGGCAACAGCGTCAAGGAGCACTTCCACGACGATAAGGACTACTCGCCCATGGTCGAGGAAGTCGAAGGCCCCGAGACCTGCAACACCTACAATATGCTCAAGCTCACGGAGCTGCTGTTCCTCGGCGACGCCAAGGGCAGCTACACCGACTACTACGAGCGCGCGCTGTACAACCATATCCTGTCCTCGCAGCGGCCGGATAGCGGCGGCTTTGTCTACTTCACGCCGATGCGGCCCAACCACTACCGCGTTTATTCACAGGTGGACAAGGCCATGTGGTGCTGTGTGGGCTCGGGCATCGAAAGCCACGCCAAGTACGGCGAGTTCATTTACGCGCATCGCGGCGACCAGCTGTACGTCAACCTGTTCATCCCTTCCACGTTGAACTGGCGCGAGCAGGGCGTGACCATCATACAGGCCAACCACTTCCCGGACGAAGACCGCAGCACGGTCACAGTAAAGGGCAACAAGGCCTTCACGATGAAGATCCGCTATCCCGAATGGGTGGCGCGCGACGCCTTGCGCATCACGGTCAACGGCAAGCCGGTGGCGGCCAGCGCGGGAGCGGACCGTTACGTCAGCCTGCGGCGCCAGTGGCGTGACGGCGACAAGGTCGAGATCCATCTGCCGATGAAAACCCATCTGGAGCAGATGCCGGACAAGTCCAACTACTACGCGGTGCTGCACGGCCCTATCGTGCTGGCGGCGCGCACAAACCCCTTCGCCGGCGAGAAGCTGAACTTCTTCGCCGACGACTCGCGCATGGGCCACGTGGCGCAGGGTCAGGTCTGTCCGCTGGAGTCCGCGCCGATGCTGGTCAGCGACACCAAGGCCTTCATGGACCGCTTCAAGCCGGTGCCCGGCAAGCCGCTGACGTTCACGGCGCCTGGTCTGGTGCAGGGCAAGAACGGTGACGACAACGTCACCTTCATCCCGTTCTTCCGCCTGCACGATTCGCGCTACGTCGTCTATTGGCCGTATTCGACGCCAGCCAATCTCGCATCCATGCAAGCCAAGGCCGCGCAGGACGAGGCGGACCGCCTGGCGTTGGACGCGCAGACCATCGACCAGGTGGCGCCGGGCGAACAGCAGCCGGAGTCCGATCACTTCTTCAAGGGCGAGGGGGCCGACGCTGGCGTCAACAAGGGCCGGCACTGGCGGCACGCGAGCGCCTGGTTCAGCTATGACCTGACCGACAAGAAGGCCGAGGCACGTACGCTGCGGCTGACATATTCGACTTTGGATGCCGGCCGCCGTTTCGATATCTTTATCAACGGGCAGCCACTGGCCGAGGTGACGCTGGACGCCACGGCGCCGCAGGAGCTCTACACCAGGGATTACGCGATACCGCCTGCCATGGCGGCTGGCGGCAAGTTGACCGTCAAATTCGTGGCGCGCCAAGGCTCGATGGCGGGCGGCTTGTACGGTTTGCGGCTGCTGCGCTGATATTAAAATTGATATCAAACTGCTGAAAAATATCATTGGATAGATATTTGGGATTCTCATAGTATCTGATCCATAAAACACAAAATCCATCTGGAGACTTTGCCATGAATAGCAATCGCAGAACCGTATTGGCCGCCGCATGCCTCGCCGCCTTCGCCCTCAACGTACCGGCCTTCGCGGCCAAGCCGCTGGTGATCGGCTTCTCGCAGGTCGGCGCCGAAAGCGAATGGCGCACCGCGAACACCGTCTCGATCAAGGAAGCCGCCAAGAAGGAAGGCGTCACCCTTAAATTTGCAGACGCCCAGCAGAAGCAGGAAAACCAGGTCAAGGCGATCCGCTCCTTCATCGCCCAGCGCGTGGACCTGATCGCGTTTTCGCCGGTCGTGGAATCGGGCTGGGACACGGTGCTGCGCGAAGCCAAGGCTGCCAAGATCCCTGTCATCCTGACCGACCGCGCAGTCAATGTCAGCGATCCCACGTTGTACGCCACCTTCCTCGGCTCGGACTTCGTGGAAGAAGGCCGCCGCGCCGGCCGCTGGCTGTTGGAACGGGCGAAGAAGACGCCCGATGCCGCTATCAATATCGTTGAGCTGCAAGGCACCGTCGGTTCGGCGCCGGCGCTGGACCGCAAGAAGGGCTTCGATGAAGTCATCGCCGCCAATCCCAAGCTGAAGGTGATCCGCTCGCAGACCGGCGACTTCACCCGCGCCAAGGGCAAGGAAGTGATGGAGGCTTTCCTCAAGGCCGAGGGCAAGAAGATCAATGTGCTGTACGCGCATAACGACGACATGGCGATCGGCGCTATCCAGGCCATCGAGGAAGCCGGCATGAAGCCGGGCAAAGACATCGTGGTCATTTCCATCGACGGCGTCAAAGGCGCTTTCGAGGCGATGATCGCCGGGAAGCTGAACGTGACCGTGGAGTGCAATCCGCTGCTGGGCCCTCAGCTGATGCAGCTGGCGCGCGATGTCGTCGCCAACAAGCCGGTGCCCAAGCGCGTCGTCACCCAGGAAGGCGTGTTCCCGGCCGAAGTCGCGGCCAAGGAATTCCCGAACCGTAAATACTAAGCCGATGACTAACATAACTTCCGCGCCTGCGCCGGTGCTGGAGCTGCGCGGCATCAGCAAGGCATTCCCCGGCGTGCAGGCCTTGAGCGGCGTGGCGTTGAACCTGTATCCGGGCGAGGTGCACACGCTGATGGGCCAGAACGGCGCCGGCAAATCGACGTTGATCAAGGTGTTGACCGGCGTGTACACGCCGGACCAGGGCCAGATCCTGCTGGATGGCCGGGCGATACAGCCTTCGTCCACGCTGGAGGCGCAGAACCTGGGCATCAGCACCGTTTATCAGGAAGTGAATCTCTGCCCGAATTTGTCGGTGGCGGAGAATATCTTCATCGGCCGTTATCCGCTCAAGCGCGGCGGCATCGACTGGGCCGCCATGCAACGGCAGGCGGTGGAGCTGCTGGAGCGGATGCAGATACGGATCGACGTGTCGCTGCCGCTGGCGCACTATCCGTTGGCGATCCAGCAGATGGTGGCGATCTCGCGGGCCTTGCTGGTCTCGGCCAAGGTGCTGATCCTCGATGAGCCGACTTCCAGCCTCGATGAGAAGGAAGTCGATCTGCTTTTCAGCGTTCTGCGCGGCTTGCGCGAGCAGGGCATGGCGATCCTGTTTGTCACCCACTTCTTAGATCAGACCTACGCGATTTCGGACCGCATCACGGTGATGCGTAACGGCGAGCGCGAAGGCGAGTACGCATGCAGCGAGTTGTCGCGGTTTGACCTGGTGAACAAAATGGTCGGCGCCCCGGCGTCGGTTGCGGCCGATGCTGGTGGCAGCGCCACGGCCGCCGCCACGGCGGCCGCGCCGTCGAAGTTCCAGACCTTCCTGCGCGCCGTGGGCCTTAGCCGCAAGGGCGCGCTGTCGCCGATGGATATCGAACTGCGCCAGGGCGAGCTGCTGGGCCTTGCAGGCTTGTTGGGCTCCGGCCGCACCGAGGCGGCACGCCTGCTGTTCGGCGCGGACAAGGCCGATGGCGGCAGCATTGTCATCGACGGCAAGGAGCGCAGCTTCACATCGCCGCGCGACGCCATCGCCGCCGGTATCGGCTTCTGCTCCGAGGACCGCAAGCACGAGGGCGCGGTGCTCGAACTGTCCGTGCGCGAGAACCTGATCCTCGCGCTGCAGGCCCGCACCGGCATCCTGCGCGCGATTCCGCTCAAACGCCAGCAGCAGCTGGCCGAGGAATACGTCAAGGCGCTGGGCATCAAGACGGCCAGCATCGAAACGCCGATCGGCACGCTATCCGGCGGCAACCAGCAGAAGGTGCTGCTGGCGCGCTGGCTGGCCACCGATCCGAAGATGCTGATCCTGGACGAACCGACGCGCGGCATCGACGTGCGCGCCAAGCAGGAGATCATGGACTACGTGACGGCCTTGTGCCGCAAGGGCATGGCCATCCTGTTCATCTCATCCGAGCTGCCGGAGGTGCTGCGGGTCAGCGACCGCATCGTCATCATGCGCGACCGCAAGGCGGGTGGCGAGTATCCACGCGGCGCGCTGGACGAAAGCTCGGTGCTGCAGGTGATCGCCGCCGGAGACGCCCATGAATAGCCCGCTGAACCAGGCTGGCGCACCCCGCGCAGCCGCCGGCGCGCCCGGCATCCGCTCCAACACATCTTCGAATGCATCCATGTTTGTGCGTCATCCCTTATTCCGTCCGCTGGCCGCGCTGTTCCTGTTGCTGCTGGTGGACCTGTTGCTGGTTCCCGGCTTCTTCCACCTGGAGATCAAGGACGGCCACCTTTACGGCAGCTTGATCGACATCGCCAACCGCGCGGCGCCGCTGGTGCTGGCTGCCCTCGGCATGACGCTGGTGATCGCCACGCGCGGCATCGACATCTCGGTCGGCGCCGTGGTCGCGATCAGTGGCACCGTCGCCGCGATGCTCATCGGCGGCACGATGGTGATGCAGAACGGCGTGCCCGAATACGTCGCCAACACGCCGATGGTGTGGGCGCTGTGCGCGGCCATGGGCGCGGCGCTGTTGTGCGGCGCGTGGAACGGCCTGCTGGTGGCGGGCCTGGGCCTGCAACCCATCGTCGCCACGCTGATCCTGATGGTCGCGGGGCGCGGCCTGGCGCAGCTGTTCACCGACGGGCAGATCGTCACCGTCTACTACAAGCCGTTCTTCTTCCTCGGCAGCGGCTACCTGTTTGGCCTGCCGTTCTCGCTCTACATCGTCGGCGCCGTATTCCTGGTCACCGCGCTGTTGATGCGCAAGACGGCTTTGGGCCTGTTCATCCAGGCGGTGGGCATCAATCCGGTCGCCGCGCGGCTGGCTGGTTTGAAGACGGCGGTGCTGATCTTCTTCGTCTACGTATTCTGCAGCGCCTGCGCCGGCCTGGCCGGCTTGATGATCAGCGCGAACATCAAGAGCGCGGACGCCAACAACGCCGGCCTGCTGCTGGAGCTGGACGCCATCCTCGCCGTCACGCTGGGCGGCACCTCGCTGGCAGGCGGCAAATTCAGCCTGGCCGGCAGCGTGATCGGCGCGCTGATCATCCAGACGCTGACCTACACCATCTACTCCCTCGGCCTGCCGCCGGAGGTCAACATGGTCGTCAAGTCGGTGGTGGTATTCCTGGTTTGCCTGTCGCAGTCGGCGGAATTCAAGAACATGTGGCGCGCCTTCCGCGCCAAGAACAAAGGTGGCGCGGCATGAGCACCATGATCCTTCGCGGGCGCGCCTGGATGGCGTCGCCGTATTTCACGTCCCTGGTCACGGTGGTGCTGCTGATCGCCCTGCTGGCGGTGGGCGGCGTGGCCTATCCCGGCTTCCTGTCGCTGCAGGTTCTATTCAATCTCCTGATCGACAACGCCTTCCTGCTGGTGATCGCGGTCGGCATGAGCTTCGTCATCCTCTCCGGCGGCATCGACCTGTCGGTGGGCTCGGTGCTGGCGCTGACCACGATGATCTCGGCCTGGCTGCTGCAAAGCTGGCACCTGCCGCCGCTGCTGGTGATCGCCATCGCGCTGACGCTGGGCGCGGGCTTCGGCGCGGCGATGGGCGCGATGATCCATTACTTCAAGCTGCAGCCGTTCATCGTCACGCTGGCCGGCATGTTCCTGGCGCGCGGCCTGTGCTACCTGATCAGCATTAACTCGATCACCATCGACGATCCGCTGTACGTCGCCATGTCGCAGACACAGTTGCCGATATTGGGCGGCTTTATCTCGCCCGGCGCGCTGATCGCCGTGCTCACGCTGGCCGCCGCGATCTACGTCGCGCACTGCACCCCGTTTGGCCGCGCCATTTACGCGGTGGGCGGCAACGAGCAATCGGCGTTGATGATGGGCCTGAGGGTAGGCCGCACCAAGGTGCTGATCTACGCCTTCAGTGGCTTCTGCGCCGCGCTGGCGGGTGTGCTGTTCTCGTTCTACATGTTGTCCGGCTACGGCCTGCACGCGCAGGGCACGGAGCTCGACGCCATCGCGGCGGTGGTCATCGGCGGCACGCTGCTCAGCGGCGGCTACGGCTACGTGGCCGGTTCGCTGTCGGGCGTGCTGGTGCTGGGTACCATCCAGACGCTGATCGCCTTCGACGGCACCCTCAGCTCGTGGTGGACCAAGATTGTCATTGGCGGTTTGCTGTTTGTATTCTGCGTGGTCCAGCGTTTGATGGCGCTGGGCGCACGACAAAAAAAATAACTGGAGAGAGCATTGAAAAACAAGTTGATCAAATTCGCGGCCATCGCGGCTGCGGGTCTGGCAATGGGCGCGGCGCAGGCGGCCAACCCGTTGTTCCCCAAGCTGTTCACGGCCGATCCGTCGGCCTATGTGGAAAACGGCACCGTCTACCTGTACGTCGGCCATGACGAGGCCACGCCCAAAAGCCCGGACTACGTGATGAACGAGTGGCGCGTCTACACCAGTTGCGACATGAGGAACTGGACCGACCGCGGCTCGCCGGTGCAAGCTTCTACCTTCAAGTGGGCCAAGGGCCACGCCTGGGCGGCCGACATCACCAAGCGCGATGGCAAGTACTACTTCTATTCGACCGTCGACCACGCGACCATTCCCGGCCACGCGATCGGCGTCGCCGTCTCCGACAGCCCGACCGGCCCCTTCGTCGACGCGCGCGGCTCGGCGCTGGTCACCAACGACATGACGCTGCAATCGCCGATCGCCTGGGACGACATCGACCCGGCTATCTTCCAGGACGATGATGGCCAGGCCTATCTCTACTGGGGCAACACGGTGCTCAAGTACGCCAGGCTGAAACCGAACATGATCGAATTCGACGGTCCGATCCAGACCGTCGGCATGGACATGTTCACCGAGGCGTCCTACCTGCACAAGCATAACGGTACATATTATTTATCCTATTCGCGCAACTTCCCGGAGGAGACGGCCTACATGACCGGCCCGAGCCCGACCGGCCCATGGCACTATCGCGGCGTGATCATGTCGAAGAACGCCAAGGTCAAGACCATCCACCAGGCCATCATCGATTTCAACGGCAAGTCCTACATCTTTTACCACAACGCCAAGCTGCCCGGCGGCGGCGAATACCGCCGTTCGGTGGCGGTGGAGGAGTTCCAGTACAACGCCGACGGCACCATCCCGTTCATTCCGCAGACCAGGGAAGGCCCGGCGGCCAATCCTTCTGCGGCGTGCAAGTGATACCGCAACAGTCGGTATGTCATCAATGCCCATACCGATTGTGATATCATTTTTCTATGGAAACTAACCCGAACTGGTTCTTGCGTGCGCGCCTCAAAACGCGCCAGCTGCTGCTGCTGATCGCGCTCGACGAACAACGCAATATCCACCGCGCCTCGGAAGAGCTGCACATGACGCAGCCGGCCGCCTCCAAGCAGTTGAAGGACCTGGAGGAGATGCTGGGCGTGCAGCTGTTCGACCGCCTGCCGCGCGGCATGGAGCCGACCATCTACGGCGAGACGATGATACGCCACGCCCGCATGGCGCTGACCAGCCTCTCGCTGGCGCACGAGGACATCGTCGCCATCAAGGCCGGCCTGTCCGGGCAGGTGGACATCGGCACCATCATGACGCCGGGGATCTCGCTGCTGCCGGTGGCGATCACGCGCACCAAGGCGCAAGCGCCCAAGCTGCGCATCGGTGTGGAGATGGAGCAGTCCAACATCCTGCTCGAGCAGTTGCAGCGCGGACGGCTGGACTTCATGATCGGCCGCATCCCCGAGCGCCAGAGCGCCGAGGGTCTGAGCTACGAGGAGCTGGGCGACGAGCCGGCGTGCGCGGTGGTGCGGCCCGGCCATCCGCTGCTGAAGGCGCGCAACCTGTCGCTGCGCGATATCGCCAGCCAGCCGTGGATCCTGCCGCCGCAAGGCAGCATCCTGCGCGCGCGCTGCGAGTTGATGTTCCGCCGCGCCGGCCTGGAGGTGCCGTCCAACGTCGTCGACACCACCGCCGTGCTGCTGATTAAACCGCTGCTGCAGCAGACGGACGCGCTCAATGTCATGCCGATCGCCGTCGCCAAATACTACGAGTCGCAGCATGTGCTCAACATCCTGCCGATCGAACTGCCGTGCCGCATGGACGCCTACGGCATCATCACGGTCGATGGCCACATCATGTCGCCGGGCGCGAGCCTGCTGCTGAAGGCGGTGCGCGAAGTGGCGAAAGAGATGTACTAGCGCGCAGCTGGCTGCTGGAAGCTGGCGAAGGCGTCCAGCAGCACCTTGGCCCGGAAGGGCTTGAGAATCACGCGGCTCACGTGCCGCTCACGCAGGTCGTTCAGCAGGTCGGCGGTCGCGTTTTCCGCCATCACCGCGATGGGAATGTCGCTGTCGCTGACGTACATCCCGTTGCGCATCCGGTCCAGCAAGGCCAGATTGTAGGTGCAGCCGCGCAGCGAGCCGCAGTCGATCGAAATCACCGCGCCGTGGAAGCTGTGCTCGCGCAGCAGGCGTTCGGCCGCCTCCATGCTGGCCGCTTCATGGATGGTTCCCAAGCCCAGTGTGCGCGCCGTCAGCGCGACGGTCCGGCGCAACAGCGGTTGCTCCTCCACCAGCAGCATGTTCAGGTTCCTGACCGGATTCTCAGGCATCCGCCGCCTCCTTGCGTTGGCTGAGTTCTTCCAGCACCAGGTCGCGCAGCGTCGCCAGGATCGCCAGCTCGGTCGCGTCCAGCGTGCGCGGCTTGTGGTCGATCAGGCAAAGGGTGCCGATGGCGAATCCGGACGGCATCGTCAACGGCGCGCCGGCGTAGAAGACCGCGTGCGGCTCGCCGGTGACGATGGGATTGTCGGCAAAGCGCGCATCGGCGCGTGCATCCGGGATGACGAAGATATCGGGCTGCAGGATCGCGTGGGCGCAGAAGGAAATGTCGCGAGAGGTCTCGCACACGTTCATGCCCACGTTGGCCTTGCACCACTGGCGGTTCTCGTCGACCAGCGACAGCAGCGCGATCGGCATGTCGAATTCCTCGGCGGCGAAGCGCGCCACCTTGTCGAAGCGTTCTTCCGGCGGCGTGTCAAGGATCAGCAGTTCGCGCAGCGCCGCCAGGCGGTCGGCATCGTTGTCGGGGATCGGTGCGGCTAGCATGGGCATCGGGCGCTTGAAGTGGACGTATGCCGACTTTAGCATCGCGGCGGCAGCGGCGCGACTGAATGTTGGCCCGGTCGCCAATCTGTTGCGAAATCGTCTGTGCTATGCCTGCATCTGGTGGCAGCTGTGTTCGCAGGCTTCGCAGGCGCGCACGCATTCTTCCATGCCGTCCAGTTCCAGGCAGCTCAGCGCGCACGCGTGGCAGATGTCGGCGCACAGCGCGCACAGTTTGGGGCTGAACCGCGATCCGCTCAGCTGCATGTTGGCCGACATTTCGCAGATCGCCGCGCAGTCCAGCATCAGGCGGAAATGGTTCGGTTCCACGTGGCGGCCACCCATTTCCAGACAGTGGGTCAGGGCGGTTTGCAGGCACGCTTGATGGCAGTTGTCGCAGGCGTCTATGCAGTCCTGCATGGCTGATGTGATTTCCATGACGATTCCTTTCAATGATGTTGCAATGGGAAATCCATGCTAGGCCCATGCATGGCCGCCTTCTGTGCGCGTCCGCTCTTTCCGGCACCGTGATTAATGTTGACTCAGTCAACGATATATTGCAAAATCCTTTCGTGTTTCAGCTGGAGGCTCCATGTCAGTTCCTGTTTTCGATGACCGCGTCGCGGCGGTACGTTCCTTCAACCGCTTCTTCACGCGCCAGATCGGCGTGCTGCGCGAGGGCCTGCTGCATAGCGAATACACGCTGACCGAGATGCGCGTGCTGTACGAATTGGCCCATCAGGGCGACCAGCCGGCGGCGGTGCTGGGCCGCGACTTGGGACTGGATCGCGGTTACCTGAGCCGCATCCTGGCCAAGTTCGAAAGCGCGGGGCTGGTGTCCAGGGTGCCGTCGGCCACCGATGGCCGCTCCAAGCTGCTGCACCTGACGGCGCAAGGCCGTGCCGTCTACGAGCCGCTGGACCGCCGCTCGCGCGAGGAGGTCGGCGACCTGTTGGCCCGCTTCGGCGAGGCCGACCAGCTGCGCATGCTCGATGCGATGCGTACCATCCAGCAGATGCTGGACGCGGAGAGCGGCTTCAAATACGCCCAGCCGTTCGTGCTGCGCCCCCATCGCGCCGGCGACATGGAATGGATCACGCGCCGCCACGGCGCCATCTACACCGAGCAGCAAGGCTGGGACGACAGCTTCGGGAAGCTGGTTGGCGAGATATGCGCCGACTTCGAACGCAACTTCGATCCGGCGCTGGAGCATTGCTGGATCGCCGAGATGGCGGGCCAGCCGGTCGGCTCGATCGCGCTGGCGCGTGACGGCGAGGAGGGTGTGGGCAAACTGCGGTTGCTGCTGGTGGAAGAGCAGGCCCGCGGCTACGGCCTCGGTTCGCGGCTGGTCGACGAATGCCACCGCTACGCGCGCGCCGCCGGCTACCGCAAGATGCGCCTGTGGACCACCGACCAGCAGAAGGAAGCCCGCCGGATCTACCAAAACAAGGGATACGTGCTGGTGGCCGAGGAGCCGGTGCACGCCTTCGGCCAGGACATGGTCAACGAAACCTGGGAACTGACGCTCTGATACCCACCAGCTGATTGCCTGCACGGCCGCTTCTCTGGCACTATCCTCAACGTGGTAGTTTAATCAACCGTGGGGATACTATGCAAAAGAGCAGGCTGGGGGTGTGGTCCAAGCGTGTCGTAATCGGATTGGTGGTATTGATATTGGCGGCGGTGGCCGGGGCGTGGCTGTATTTGCGCGGCAGCCTGGCGCAGTTGGAGGGCACGGTGCAGGCGCCGGGACTGGAGGCCGGCGCCAGCGTGGCGCGCGATGAACACGGCGTGCCGCTCATCAGCGGCGGCAGCCGGATGGACGTGGCCTACGCCACCGGCTTTGTGCATGCGCAGGAGCGCTACTTCCAGATGGACCTGCTGCGCCGGGTGTCGGCCGGCGAATTGTCCGAACTATTCGGCGCGCGCGCACTGCCGCTGGATAAATCCCATCGCCTGCACCGCTTCCGCGCCCGCGCCGAGCTGGCGCTGAAAACCATGCCGGCGGCCGACCGCGCGCTGCTGGAGCGTTACGTGGAAGGCGTCAACGCGGGCCTGCGGAAGCTGGGCGCCAGGCCGTTCGAATATGCGCTGATCGGCATGCCGCCGCGCGCGTGGTCGGCGGCCGATTCGCTGCTGGCTATCTGGGCGATGTACTTCGACCTGCAAGGCAGCCAGGAGCCGCGTGAGCTGGCGCGCGGCTGGTTCCGCGACCATGCGACCGAAGAGCAGCGCGCCTTCCTGGCGCCGGAATCGACGCAGTGGGATGCGCCGCTCGACGCGCAATCGGTGACGGCTGCCGACATCGCGATTCCCGCCGCGCCACCCGCATGGTGGGGCAAGCCCAAGGCCGACGGCGGCGCGGCGCATACCGATCCCAAAGTGGCGGCGGCGGAATTCCTCAACACCGTGGGCAGCAACAACTGGGCGGTGGCGGGCGGCCGCAGCGACACCGGCGCGGCCATTGTGTCGGACGATATGCACCTCGGCATACAGCTGCCGGCGATCTGGTACCGCCTCGCCTTGCAGTTCCCCGACGGGAAAGGCGGCCAGCGCCGCGTGGTCGGCGTCACGCTGCCCGGCACGCCGGCGGTGGTGGTCGGCAGTAACGGCCATGTGGCCTGGGGCTTCACCAACAGCTACGGCGACTATCTCGACCTGATCGTGCTCGATACCGACCCGGCCAAGCCTGGCCAGGTGCGCACCCAGGCCGGCTGGGAGACCCCGGTGGCGCACGAGGAAACGATACTAATCAAAGGCGAACCGGCGGCCAAACTGGCCGTGCGCGAAACCAGCCTCGGTCCGATTCGCGAGGCCGCAGGCCGCAGCTACGCCATCCACTGGGTTGCGCACACCCCGGCGGCGGTCAATCTCAACGCCAGGAACCTGGAGTTCGCCGACACGCTGGAGCAGGCGATGGGGATCGCGGCAACGATGGGCATCCCGGCGCAGAATTTTGTCGGCGGCGACGACAAGGGCAATATCGGCTGGACCATCGCCGGCGCGCTGCCGCGCCGTGCGCCGGCCGGCGTGGCCGCCACCTATCCGCTGTCGGCGGACGACCAGGCGGGCGTCTGGACCGGCTGGCTCAAGCCCGAGGAATATCCCAGGGTCGTCAACCCGGCCGGCGGACAGCTGGCCACCGCCAACAGCCGCCAGCTGGCCAATGCCGGCGCCGAACTGCTGGGCGACGGCGGCTTCGATCTGGGCGCCCGCACGCACCAGGTGCGCGACGACCTGACCGCGCTCGGCCCCAAGACCGACGTGAAAAAAGTCTACGCCATCACGCTGGACGACCGCGCCGTGTTCCTGACCGCCTGGCGCGAACGCGCCATGGCCGCGCTGGACGCCAAGGCCGTCGAAGGCAAGCCGCTGCGCGCGGAAGCGCTCAAGCTGCTGAAGGACAGCTGGACCGGCAAGGCCAGCGTGGACTCGGTGGGCTACCGCATCACGCGCGCCTACATGTACGCGCTGTACGACATCCTGTTCGAAAGCGCCAACGAGGAGATGGCGAAGGTCGACGCCAAGGCCAACATGGCGGCGGTGACGTCGCGCTGGCCGGTGGTGGTGGCGCGTGTGCTGGACGAGAAGCCGGCCGCCTGGTTGCCGCCGCGGTACGCCAGCTGGCAGGCCTTGCAACTGGCCGCGCTGGACCGCGTGATCGCCGACCTGACCAAGGATGGCAAGCCGCTGGCCAGCGCCACCTGGGGGGAGCGCAACACGGCGGCCAGCGCCCATCCCTTCGCGGCGGTGGTGCCGGTGCTGGGCAAGTACCTGAAGGTGGCGCCGGACATGCTGCCCGGCGACCAGCACATGCCGCGGGTATCGGGACCGTCGTTCGGCCAGTCGGAGCGGCTGACGGTGTCGCCGGGCCATGAGGAACAGGGCGTGTTCAATATGCCGGGTGGGCAGAGCGGCCATCCCTTGTCGCCGTACTTCCTGGATGGCCGCGCCGACTGGGTCAGCGGACGGGATACGCCGCTGCTGCCGGGGCCTGCGGCGCATACGCTGACGTTTGTGAAGTAGCGCGGCCAAGGCCGAACAGTGGGCGCAGCACGGGGACGCGGCGCACCACTTCGAACAGGCCGAAGCTGATGGCGAAGGTCAGCACGACCAGCACCGCGCCCTCCGTGCCGGGCGCCAGCTTCACCGGCTTGAGCCAGTGCGCCATGCTGACGATCAGCGTCTGGTGCAGGATGTAGACCGGGAAAACGGCTTCGGTCAGGTAGCGGCGCTTGGCGCTGTCGAAGGCCAGGTGGCGGTGGCCGAAGCCGCAGATGGCCAGGATCGGCGCCCATTGGCCCAGGCAGAAGATCATGCGCAGCAGCGGCTTCATTTGCGCAATGATCGGCAGGTCGCCCACCGATTCCGGCATCGAATGCAGGCACACCACCACGGCCCAGCTGAACAGCCACAGTCCCAGGCTGGTCCAGCGCAGTCCATCCACCCTGGCCCAGAAGCCATTTTGCAGCGCCAGCATCACGCCCATCACGAACAGGAAGAAGTAGTGGGCGTGGTTGTACCAGTCGTTGACCAGCGCGTGGGTTTCGGGGAAGGCCTCGGCCAGCGCGTAGCGGGCCACGAACAGCGCCAGCACCGGCAACACGATGATCTTCCAGCCGGCTAGCTGGCGGCCCAGCGCGTCGGACCAGGAGCGTAGGCGCGCGGCGCCGGCCAGCGCGGCCACGCCGCCGATCACCATCGTGTAGGCCCACAGGTAGGCCACGAACCACAGGTGGTTCCAGGTCGGCAGGTCGAGGCAGCTGCCTTGCTTGCAGAAGCCGTGGTAGCCGCTGACGTAGAGGCGCATGAATTCTCCATAGCCGCCGGTGTAGTTGAGCTTTTCGACCACTTCAAAATACGATTGCGGCGGCACGATCGCCAGCATGCCGAACACCAGCGGCACCAGCAGGCGCCAGCTGCGCTGCCGGAGCAGGGCGCCGACGCGGACCTTTTGCAGCATGAAGGCGGTGGCGACGCCGGAGATCATGAACAGCAGGCCAAGGCGCCACGGCGAGGACAAGAGCATCAGCGGCTCGATGGCGTCGCTGGCGTATGGGCTCTTGACGTGCCATCCCCAAGTCACGTAATACATGCCGGTGTGGTAGAAGATCAGGACGCAGAACGCGAAGATGCGTATCCAGTCGAGGAAGTACAGTCGGTTGTTTGCGGTCTGGTTCATTGCTGGCTCCTGGTTGAATGAAGCCAGTCTAGCGATGCCCCGCGGGCGGCGTCCAGCGCGCGGGGGCGAAGCGGGATGCTGGTGGGGCGAGCCGGCCTACAGGCCGCTCAGCCGCTCCATGACTTCGGCGCGGTATTGGCGCGAGCAGGGTACGCGCGCGCCGCTGCGCAATATCAGTTCGCCGTCGCCCTTGTCGAGGTGCTGCACGCTGACGATCCAGTCCAGCTGCACGGCCGCGCGACGGTGGCAGCGCAGGAAGCGTGGCCCGAGCTTGTCGATCAGGCCGGCCAGCGTCTGGCGCATCAGCGGCTGGCCGTCGGCGGTGTGCAGCACGACGTAGTTGTCGGCGGTTTCGATCCACTGGATATGCTCGACCCGCACGATGCGGGTGCCTCCCCGCTCCGGGATCAGCAGCTGGCTGATGGCGGGCAGGGGATGCTGCAACGGCGCGGGCGCTTCTTCGGTCAGGAATGGTGGCATGGGTTGCATGGTCTGGGCGGCGCGCTGTTGCGCGAGGCGTTCGCGCACGCGCTGGAGGGCGCGTTGCAGGCGTTGCTGGTCGTAGGGCTTGAGCAGGTAGTCGATGGCGTTGGCGTCGAAGGCGCGGATCGCGTATTCGTCGTAGGCGGTGACGAACACCACCAGCGGCGCCGGCGCCGGCAGCGAGGCGGCGACATCGAGGCCGGTGATCTCGGGCATCTGGATGTCGAGCAGCAGCAGGTCGGGCGCGAAGGCCGGCAGGCGTTCTAGCGCCTCGACGCCGTCGCGGGCTTCCTCGATCGCGCTGATGTCGGACTCCTGCTCCAGCAGGCGGCGCATCTTGTCGCGCGCCGGGCGCTCGTCGTCGACGATCAGGACGCGCATGGCAGCCGCATTTCCGCCCGCACGCCGGCCGGCGCGAGCTGGATCAGGTCGAAGGTGGCGCCGGCGCCGTGCATGGCCGACAGGCGTTCGCGCAGGTTGCGCACGCCGATGCCGGCGCCGGACCGCGCGCCGGCCGCCGCCCCATCGCCGGCGCGCAGCGTGCCGCCGTCATCCTCCAGCCGCAGCACCATTGCGTCTTGTTCGCGGCTGGCCGAGATGGTGATGGTGGTGGCCTGGCGGCGCCGTTCAACGGTATGCTTGAAGATGTTCTCCAACAGCGGCTGCATGCTCATGACCGGCACCTGGCAGTCCAGCAGCGTCTCGTCGATATCCCAGACGATGTGCACGCGGTCGGAAAACCGTTCGCACATCAGTGCCGCGTAGCCGCGCAGCAGCCGCAGCTCCGTCGCCAGCGTGACCTGGTGCTGCTCGCTGACGTCGAGCGTGGCGCGCAGCACGTCGGCCAGCTGGATCAGCATCGCGTCGGCGCGCGCCACGTCGCTGTGCATCAGCGAGGAGATGGTGTTGAGGGCGTTGAACAGGAAATGCGGCTGCATCTGCTGGGTGAGCCGCAGCAGCTGCGCCTCGCGCAGCGAGGCGTTGACCCGCTCCACGCGCAGCTTCTCGTTCTGCATCGCGTGGTACGACAGCACGCCGAACATGATGGTGGCGAAAATGCTGAAGAAGACCGTCATCTTCACGTCTTCGTACAGGAAGGTCTGTGGCCAGGGCAGGTGGGTGTAGGTGTCGCCGGCCAGCGCGTACACGCCATAGCGGATGCCGAAGGCGATGGGCACGAACAGCACCCAGTACACCGGCAGCCACGCCAGCTGGCGCGTGAACCACTTCAGCGGCTGCGCCAGCAGGTGGTCGTAGCGGCGCGTGTAGTGGCGCTGGGCCAGCAGCAGCAGGGTGCCGGTCAGCGCCGACGAGGTCTCCCACACAATCGGCTTCCACAGGCCGGTCTGGTGGTCGCGCAGGTATTCCTGAACGGCGGTAAGGTTCATCAGCAGCCAGAAAAGGATCCAGGCCGCGCCGATGGTGGTTTGTGTGCGCTTAGGTAGCATGGCCCAGATGATTACCGATTCTTATCAATAGGTCAATGAGCCGATGAGACTAGCGACTAGCGGTAGCGCGCCTCCATCAGGTCGATCTCGCGCACCAGCTTGCGCGAGATCTCGTCGGAGATATGGTCGTTGCGCGCCAGCGTGTAGATGGCCTGGCGTTCCGCCTCCAGCGCCGCCAGCCGCAGCTCCTTCTCGGCGTGGTCGGTCTTGCGCCAGGCGGCGCCGGCGTCCGGATCGACCTCCCGCAGCTTGTGCTCATAGAACGCGATGATGCGCGCCGCCGCCTGCGGATAGACTTCGGGGTCGACGCAGGACTCGGCCTCCATCAAGGCGATCTGCGTCTTCTCGGTGGCGGCGATGGCGGCGTTGGCCGCAGTGCGCCGCGCCAGGTCTTCCTCCTGCTGCTCTTCCGGCGAGGCCGGGAAGGTCATGCCGGCCAACAGGCGCGGCAGGCCAAGGCTGGCCGTCAGCAGCGAGATCAGGATCACCGAGCAGGCCAGGAAAATGGTCAGCGCGCGCGCCGGGAAGGGCGCGCCATTGGGCATGGCCAGCGGCAGCGTCAGCACGCCGGCCAGCGTGATGGCGCCGCGCGCGCCGGCCAGGGTGGTGGCCAGCAGCAGGCGCGGATTGATCTTCATGCGCGGCTGGTTGCGGATCTTCTGCTTGTAGATGGTCAGCCGCAGCGAGGCCCACACCCACAGCATGCGCAGCGCCAGCAGGCCGATGTTGATGGCCACCGCGTACACCGCCAGCCACCACGGATTCAAATGGCCGCTCTCCGCGATGGTGGCGCTGGCGTCGCGGAAGATGTCCGGCAACTGCTCGCCGAGCAGCACGAACATGATGCCGTTGAGCGCGAACTGCACCGTGTCCCACACGGCCGAGCGCTGGATGCGGGTATTGGCCAGCGTGTGGCCGCTGAGCTCCACATAGCTCATGCTGACCCCGGCCGCCACCGCCGCCAGGATGCCTGATGCGTGCAGGCGTTCCGCCACCAGGTAGGCGCCGAACGGCAGCAGCAGGCTGACCAGGATGGGCGAGCCGGTCGGCTCGCCGTAGTGGCGGCTCAGCCAGTACTGCAGCCGCGTCACCAGCAGCGTCACCGCGACGCCGGCGCCGATGCCGGCCGCCACCAGCCAGACGAAGGTGAGGGCGGCGGTGCTGACCGAGAAGGCCCCGGTCAGCGCGGCGGCCACGGCGAAGCGGAAGCACACCAGGCCGGAGGCGTCGTTCAGCAGCGATTCGCCTTCAAGGATGTGCATCAGCCGCTTGGGGATGGGCGTGGTGGCGGCGATCGAGCCGACCGCGATCGGATCGGTCGGGGAGATGATGGCGGCCAGCGCGAACGCCACCGGCAGCGGCATGGCGGGGATCAGCCAGTGGATCAGGAAGCCGGCGCCGATGACGGTGAACACCACCAGGCCCAGCGCCAGTTCGAGGATGGTGCCCTTGTCGCGCAGCAGGCCGCTCTTGGGGATGCGCCAGCCGTCCAGGAACAGCAGCGGCGGCAGGAACACCAGGAAGAACAGGTCCGGCTCCAGGTCGACGCCGCGCGTGGACTTGGCGGCGATCAGCGCGCCGAGCGCGATCTGCACCAGCGGCAGCGGCACGGCGCGCGGCAGAAAACGGCTGAGATAGGCGCTGGCCACCACGGCCAGCAGCATCACCAGCACCACTTCGATTGAATCCATGTTCGATCCTTCAATATTGCAAAACGTCAGCAAGCTTACACCATGCAAGGCGGCGCAAAAAGTTGGGGCAGAGCACTAGTAAAACGGAAATCTTTCTGTCATAATTCTGTCTTCTGCGGGAGTAGCTCAGTTGGTAGAGCGCAACCTTGCCAAGGTTGAGGTCGAGAGTTCGAGACTCTTCTCCCGCTCCAGAATTCGGTAGCATATTAAAAGGAAGCCTCGAGCTTCCTTTTTTTACGTCCATACCGTTGTATCTCGTGCTGTAAAACAATATCTCTTCTTTCAAAGTGTGACGGGGGGCATTGGCTGACGTTATACTTGCTACGGAGCTACCACCGACGGAGACGAAATCTATGAAATCAGTTCAACAGGAAGTTGATGAGCGCAGTAACCTGACCAACTCCAATAAATTCGAACTGCTGCTGTTCCGCCTTGGCGCCGACGCCAACGGCGAACATTCCGAGTTGTTCGGTATTAACGTCTTCAAAATCCGCGAGATTGTCGCGATGCCGGAAGTGACTGCCGTGGCCGGATCCCCGCCACACATGCTGGGCGTCGTCAATCTGCGCGGACAAATCATCACGGTGCTGGATTTGCCAGGCATCGTCGGTGTGACCCCAAAAACCGGTCTGAACATCATGTTGGTCACCGAGTTCGCCCGCACCACGCAGGCGTTCGCGGTGGAGTCGGTCGATGAGATCGTGCGCCTGGACTGGAGCCAGGTGCTGACCGCCGAAGGCACCGCCGGCGGCAAGGTCACCAGTATCGCGCGCGTCGACGGCGATGTGCAGAATACCCGCCTGGCGCAGGTGCTGGACGTGGAAACCATCCTGCGCGAGCTGGTGCCGCCGGAAGGCAAGGACGTCGATCCGGAAACCATCGGCCCGAAAGTCATGCTCAAGCCGGGCGCCGTGATCCTGGCGGCGGACGACTCCGTGGTCGCGCGCAACCTGATCGAGAAGGGCCTGGAAGCGATGGGCGCCCACTTCATCATGACCAAGTCCGGCAAGGAAGCCTGGGACCGCCTGCAGCACATCGCCGACGGCGCCAAGGCCGAAGGCGTGCCGGTCAGCGACCGCGTCGCGCTGGTGCTGACCGACCTGGAAATGCCGGAGATGGACGGCTTCACGCTGACCCGCCTGGTCAAGCAGGACGCCCGCTTCGCCAAGATTCCGGTCGTGATCCACTCCTCGTTGTCGGGCAAGACCAACGAGGATCACGTCAAGGGCGTGGGCGCGGATGCCTACGTGGCCAAGTTCTCGGCCGAGGACCTGGCGGACACGCTGCGCACCGTGTTGAACAAAGCGGCGACGTAAGCACGCTGCTGCAAACAAGGGTAGTATCGAAGGGCCGTGACGGCGACGTCGCGGCCCTTTTTTGCATTCCATTTCTCGAAAGGAAATACCGTGGCAGCTAAGAAAATTCTGTTTCTGACCGGCGACTTTGCGGAGGATTACGAGACCATGGTGCCGTTCCAGGCGCTGCAGATGGTGGGCCACACGGTGCACGCGGTGTGCCCCGACAAGCGGGCGGGCGAGACCGTCAAGACCGCCATCCACGATTTCGAGGGCGACCAGACCTACACGGAAAAGCCGGGCCATCTGTTCGCGCTGAACGCCAACTTCGACGACGTCGACGTGGGCAAGTATGACGCGCTGATGATCGCCGGCGGCCGCGCGCCGGAATACCTGCGGCTCAACCCGCGCGTGATCGAGATCGTGCAGCAGTTCGCGGCCGCGTCCAAGCCGATCGCCGCCGTGTGCCATGGCGCGCAGCTGCTGGCGGCCGCCGACGTTATTCGCGGCAAGACCATCTCGGCCTATCCGGCATGCTCGCCCGAGGTCAAGCTGGCCGGCGGCAACTACGCCGACATCCCGGTCGACCAGGCCGTCACCGATGGCAACTTCGTCACCGCGCCGGCCTGGCCCGCGCACCCGGCGTGGCTGGGCCAGTTCCTGCAGCGGCTGGGCACGGAAATCAAGCTCTAGATCAAGTTGGGGCCGCACCCAGGCAGCGGGCGTGGAAGCGGATGTGGTCTTCCATGAAGGTGGCGATGAAGTAGTAGCCGTGGTCGTATCCGTCGTGCCGCCGCAGTTCCAGCGGCTGCGCGGCGGTGCGGCAGGCCGCCTCGAATACTTCCGGATACAGCTGCTCTTTCAGGAACTTGTCGCCCAGTCCCTGGTCGATCAGGATGCCGGACGGGAAGGGCGTTTGCAGGCGCGCCATCAGCAGGCTGGCGTCGTGCTGCTCCCATGCCGCGGTGTCGTCGCCCAGGTAGCCGCTGAAGGCTTTCTTCCCCCACGGGCACATCGACGGCGCCGCGATTGGCGCGAACGCGGATACGGAGCGGAACACGTCCGGCCGCTTCAAGGCCATCGTCAACGCGCCATGGCCGCCCATCGAGTGGCCGAAGATGCCGATGCGTTCGCCGTCCACCGGCAGCTCGCGCACCAGCAGTTCGCGCAGCTCGTGGATGTAGCTGTACATGCGGTAGTGCGTGGACCACGGCGCTTGCGTCGCGTCCACATAGAAGCCGGCGCCGACGCCGAAATCCCAGCTGTCCGATTCGCCGTCGATGCCGGCGCCGCGCGGGCTGGTATCCGGCGCGATCAGCATCAGGCCGGCCGCCGCCGCGGCGCGCTGGGCGCCGGCCTTGATCATGAAAGTCTCTTCATTACAAGTCAGTCCCGCCAGGTAGAACAACGCCGGTACTGGGCCTCGCGCAGCCTGGGGCGGAACGAAAACGGAGAAGCGCATCGGCAGGCCGATCTCGCGAGATGCGTGCCGGTAGAAGCGCTGTACGCCGCCGAAGCAGGCATGTTCACTGATTAGTTCAAGCATGTTGTTCCTTTATGTTCCTTAGCGCACAGTGAGCACGCCCGTTGTCGTCCAGAATTGTACAAGTATCTTAAAGAAGGAGAAATACATGCCGGATATTCAGGTCGTCATGACCGAACTAGGCTGGCCCCTGGCGATTGCCTTGGCTTGGCTGGCGGGAGAATTCATCCATCGCTGGACACGCCTGCCGCGCATCAGCGTCTACGGCGTGGTGGGCTTCCTGATGGTGCAGATCTTTCCCGCCGCGTTGAGCAGCGGCGCTTCCAGTACCGTGACCCTGTTGGCCAATCTGGCTTTCGGACTGATACTGTTTGAATTCGGTTATCGCATCAACCTGCATTGGCTGCGCATCAATCCGTGGATCGCGGTCAGCGGGCTGGTGGAATCGGCCGCCACGTTCGGCATTGTCTATCTGATCTCGCACCTGACCGGCATGCCGCCGCTGACTTCGCTGCTGCTGGCGTCGCTGGCCATGTCCACGTCGCCCGCCGGCGTGCTGCGCGTGATCAACGAGGAGGACAGCTCGGGGCAGGTGACCGAGCGCGTGCTGCACCTGGTCGCAATCAACTGCGTGCTGGCGGTGTTCGTGTTCAAGGTGGTGGTCGGCTTCTGGGTGTTCCAGACGTCGGGCAGCCTGACGCAGGCCATTTCGCACAGCCTGATCGAACTGCTGATATCGGCCGTGATGGGCGCGGTGATGGGCTTCCTGGTGCCGGCCGTGCTGCGCCGCCTGGGCGCGATGGCGCAGGACGGCACGATTGCCTTCGCGCTTGGCGTAATCCTGCTGGTGGCGATGGCGCACGCGTTCGACGTCTCGCCGGTGCTGGCCACGTTGACCTTCGGCCTGGCCGCGCGCCACAGCCGCGTGGCCTTCAGCCGCACCGAGCGCAACTTCGGTGGCATCGGCGAGCTGCTGACGGTGCTGCTGTTTGTGTTCGCCGTGTCCACGCTGGAGTGGGAGCGCGTGGTCGAAGGCGCGGGGCTGGGCGTGGTGCTGCTGCTGGCGCGCTTCATTGTGAAGGCGGCGGCGGTGGCGGCGTTCGCGCACGTTGGTGGCATCTCGTGGCGCAAGGGTTTGCTGACCGGTATCGCGTTGTCGCCGATGTCGGTGTTCGTTACGCTGCTGCTGGAGCAGACTAAATACATGGGCATCGTGCTGGTCGACGAGCTGGCCGCGCTGGCGGCGATGACGCTGCTGCTGGAAGTGGTCGGCCCTGTCGTCACGCAGCGCGCCCTGATCTGGGCCAACGAAACCCCGGCTAAAGAGGAGCATTGACATGCCATTGGAACCCTTCAAATCATCGCAGCCGCTCACCATGGGCGTGGAGCTGGAGCTGCAACTGGTCAGCCTGTCGGACTTCGACCTGACCGCGTCCAGCCCGGACCTGCTGCACCTGTTGAGCCGCAAGCCGTTTCCCGGCAACGTCACGCCGGAGATCACCGAGAGCATGATCGAGATTAACAGCGACGTGCACACGCATCACAGCGAGCTGGTGTCGCAGCTGCAGGTGATCCGCGACACGCTGGTGCAGGCGGGCGAGCAGCTCAACATCGGCATCTGCGGCGGGGGCACGCATCCGTTCCAGAAGTGGTCGGACCGGCGCATCTTCGCCAAGCCGCGCTTCAAGGAAGTGTCGGAGCTGTACGGCTATCTGGCTAAACAGTTTACGATTTTCGGCCAGCACGTGCACATCGGCTGCGCCTCGGGCGACGACGCGCTGTTCCTGCTGCATTCGCTGAGCCGCTACGTGCCGCACTTCATCGCGCTGTCGTCCTCGTCGCCGTATGTGCAGGGGAATGACACGCTGTTCAATTCCGCGCGGCTGAACTCCGTGTTCGCGTTTCCGATGAGCGGCCGGGCGCCGTTCATGCAGCACTGGTCCACCTTCGAGCACGAGTATTTCGCCAAGATGGAGCACACCGGCGTGATCAAGAGCATGAAGGACTTCTACTGGGATATCCGGCCCAAGCCGGAATACGGCACCATCGAGCTGCGCGTGTGCGACACGCCGCTGACGGTGGAGCGGGCGGCGGCGCTGGCCTGCTATCTGCAGGCGCTGTGCCGCTATCTGCTGGAGCGGCGCGAGGCGCCGCCGGCGGAGGACGATTACCTGGTCTACAACTATAACCGTTTCCAGGCTTGCCGCTTCGGGCTGGATGGCACGCTGGTGCATCCGAAGACGTACGAGAGCCTGTCGCTGCGCGAGGATATCCTGACCACGCTGCGCAAGATGGAACCGCACGGCGCCGCGCTGGGCGGCACGGCGGGCCTGCAGCATCTGATGCAGGTCACGCACGAGGGCAGCGACGCCCACTACCTGCGTCAGCAGTTTGAGCGCAGCGGCAGCGCCGAAGGCATGGTCGATGCGGCGATCCAGCGGTTCCGGGGGCGCGAGTAGGTTGTCAATAGCAGGATCAATTTTCTGCACACCCGTAGCAGCGTAATCATCGCCGCCTTCGACTATATCGTGGTCGGCAACGTCAACGCGCAGGGGCTCGCCAGTGGCGTGCCGTGCGGACCTATCTCAATCGTGCACGCTATGCCGCGCATGAATGTCGGCGTAAAGTGGTGGATGATATTGAGGAGTTCACCATGAATGGCGATAACCAGCCCCAGCAAGAACAACATCGCGTCGTCGAGCGCATTGCACGCGTCGAGACCGCGATTGACTATCAGGACAAGGCGCAGTCGCTGATACATGAAGCGATGCAACGCGGCTTCGCCCGCATCGACCAGCAATTTGATCGGCTTCAGGACGAACTGGTTCGTATGAACGGACAGATCACACAAGCGCGCACGACGGATTTCCGCATCCTGCTTGGTATTTGCATGACGACGGCTTTCGGTACGATCGGCCTTATCGTCAAAGTCTTTAGCGCGCTCTAGCCGGGATGGCAATGGCGGCTTGGTGTTCGATGTGGACGGGCGTGTCCTAAAACCGCGTCTCGCGCGCCACGCGCAGGAAGTTGTCCAGGATGGCGGTGCAGTCGAGCAGTTCGACGCCGCCGGCCTGGTGGAATTCCGGGTGCCATTGCAGGCCCATCACGAACGGCGCCTTGCGGTAGCGGATCGCCTCGACCATCTTGTCCGGCACCGACAGCGCCTCCACCGCCATATCGCGCCCCAGCGTCTTGACGGCCTGGTGGTGGATGGAGTTCACCAGCCCAACACCCTTGCCCTTGAATAGCTTGGCCAGCGACGAGCCGGCCGGGAAGCTCACCTCGTGCCGGTTGCGGTCGTACTCGTCGTTGACGTGGGCCAGCGAATCGGGCACGTCGGAGGCGATGTCCTGGTACAGCGTGCCGCCGAAGGCCACGTTGATCAGCTGGCAGCCACGGCAGATGCCCAGCACCGGCTTGCCCGCTTCGACGAATTCATGCAGCAGTTCCAGCTCGTACATGTCGCGCGCGCGGTCGCCGCTCCATTCGGGCCGGGTCGGCGTTTCCGAATAACTTTGCGGCGAGACGTCGGCGCCGCCCTGCAGCACCAGGCCGTCCAGATGCTTGGCGTAGTCGCGCAGGCGGATGTTGGATGGGTGCAGCAGGCCGTCGGTGTTGACGGTCGGGATCATGAACACCAGCACGTCGCGCGACATCACCCATTGCGCGATGGACTCCTCCAGATATTGCAGATTCTTGCTGCGCAGGCCGGTGGCGCCGGGCTCGGGATGGAAGATGCGGGCCGACACGCCGATGTGCAGCGGCCGCTGGATGATGTGGCGCGTGGCGGCCGCAGCGAAGCGCCGGTAGCGCGCCATGATCACGCGGCCCCACAGGCTGAAGACGGTGTCGCCGGGGTCCAGATAGCTGGGCGTGCCGGTGTCCGGCCGCGCGCGCCGGTCGCGGTCGCCGCTGCGCCGGTGCTGCGGTTGCTGTGCCTGATCCTTGTTGTCCGCTTCCCCGCTCATGCCTTGCCTCGTCCGCTATCTACAGGATTCCAGTGTGCCACATGCCGATGCCATCAGTCGCCCGCTACGTCGCTTGAAAAAACTGAAACGAGCAATTGACAATCTCGCGTTAAAACCTGAGGTACCAATTCGACAGCGATGTCCTACACGCGCACAGCGGGATAGCTTATATGCTGCCTGTTGAACTGGCCTTACGATGAATCCTCCTTGACACATCGGCGGTGACAGCACTGATGAGCTGGGTTTTTTTATTACATCAACCGGAGGCTATATCATGGCAAACTCGAATCAAGGCAACCAAGGTAATCAAGGCAATCAAGGCAATCAAGGCAGCCACGGCAATCAAGGCAGCCAAGGCAATCAGGGCAGCAAGGGACAGAGCCAGCAGAGCGATACCAGCAATCGTGGTTTCGCTTCGATGGATCCCGATAAGCAGCGCGAAATCGCGGCCGAAGGCGGTCGTGCAGCACATGCATCGGGCAATGCGCATGAGTTCACGTCCGAAGAGGCACGCCAGGCTGGTAGCCAGAGCCACAAGAACGATGGCAATCAGCAGAGCGGTTCGTCCAACGCCAATTCGCGCAGCGGCGGCCAAGGCAACCAAGGCAGCTCGGGCAGCTCGGGCAGTTCTGGTTCCTCTGGCGGCACCCGCGGTGGCACGCCTGAGCAACATGCTGAAGCTGGCCGTCAAAGCCACAAGAATGACCGTTAATCTGGTTTAAGCTTCAATCATGGCGGCCTCGGGCCGCCATTTTTTTTCCGCGCCGCCGACTAGTGGCTCTGCGTCAGTTCGCGCAGCAGCGCGTCGGCGAAGGCCGTCACCAGCGGTTCGGCTTCGCGCCGGCTGGCCAGGCCGACCTTGGTGAACAGGGTGCCGCGCGACAGCGGAATGAAGCGTACGCCGGCCGGCGCCATCAGCTGCATGCATTCAGGCACGATGGCGATGCCGAGGTTGGCCTCAATCAGGCTCAGCTGCGACGACTTGCGCGACAGTACCCGCGCCGGCCTGGGAAAGAAGCCCTGGTCCAGGCACAGGTTGGCCACCAGGTAGCTCAGGCCGCCACGGTCCTTGTGCGGGATCGAGATGAAGGGTTCCTGGCTCAGGCTGGACAGTTCGATATTGTCCAGCGCCGCCAGCGGCGAGTGCCGCGACACCGCCACCACCAGCCGCTCCGTGATCAGCTCGCGCGCCTGGATGTGCGGGAACTTGCGCAGCGTGGGCATGCGGATCAGGCCGATGTCGGCGCGGCCTTCCTCGATGTCCATCGTCTGGTCTTCCGATGGCGCCATCGAGATGTCCAGCGTCACGCCGGGGAATTGTTCCAGCAGGCGGCCCAGGGCGCCGGTCAGCGCGGGCGTCAGGATCACCGAGCTGGAATGCTGCAGGCGGATCAGACCCTGCGCGCCTTGGCCCACCTGGCGCGCCTGCACCACCGTGCGGTCAATGTCGTCGAGGATGCGCTTGCTGCGTTCGAAGAACAGCTGGCCGGCCGGCGTCAGCTGGATATGGCGCGAGTCGCGCGTGAGCAGCTGGGTTTGCAGCTCGTCCTCCAGCTCCTTGACCTGCCGGCTCAGCGCAGACTGCGCGACGTACAGCTTCTCCGCCGCGCGCGAGTAGCTGCCGGCCTCCACGATCTCTACAAAATATTTAAACTGTTTAAGTGAAATCACCGCTATGCCGTTTCGAGATAGTTGACCGCCGAATTTGATATTGGATTGCTCAGCGCGGCGCCGTTAAAGTGAAGCGTCTTTCTTTGATTACGGGAACCGCCATGTTGGAACTCATCGGAATTATCGGCGTGGTCGTCAGTATTGCAGTAAAAGTAATATGCGTCCAGATCGGCTGCGCGAGCAGCGTCGACGATAAAGAGGATTAATGCCCCTATAATCGGGCATGATTAAAAAATACCTGCTCCTCGCTGGCAAGCTGTTCGCTTCCTTGTTGATGTTGTGCGTGTCGCTGTGGGGCGGCGGCGCGCTGTGGTTCCAGGCCGCGCCTTTCCTGGCGGTGGCCTGGGGCGTGGCCAGTTCGGCCTCGCTGGTGTGGTGGTGGCGCGGCAGTGCGCGCGTGCTGCTGCCCTGGCTGATCGCGGTGGCGCTGATGATGGGTTGGTGGAGCACCATCAAACCTAGCCACGACCGCGTGTGGGCCGACGACGTGGCGCGCATGGTCACCGGCCGCGTGCAGGGCAGTGTGGTCACGCTGGACCAGGTGCGCAACTTTGAATGGCGCAGCGATGCCGATTACACGCAGCGCTGGGAGCAGCGGCAGTATGACCTGAACCAGTTGCGGTCGGTCGATGTGGCGTTGTCGTATTGGATGGGGCCTGCCATCGCGCACACGCTGGTGTCGTTCGGCTTTGCGGACGGCCGCTACCTGACGTTCTCCATCGAGATCCGCAAGGAGCGCGGCGAGAGTTTCGACGCCATCGCCGGCTTTTTCAAGCGCTTCGAGACGGTGCTGATCGCCGCCGACGAGCGCGACATCCTGCGCGTGCGCACCAATGTGCGCGATGAGGATATGTATCTGTACCGGCTGAAGATGCCGCCGGAAGTCATGCGCTCGCTGTTCTTGTCCTATCTGGATGAAGGGGCCTTGCTCAAGCGTGAGCCGCGCTTCTACAACACGCTGACAGCCAATTGCACCACCATCATCTTTGAAATGGCGCGTCGCATCGATACCGGCCTGCCGGTGGATTGGCGGCTGCTGGCGTCGGGCTATCTGGACCGCTACCTGTACGACATCGGCGCGCTGGCCGGGCAGGGCGGCTTCGACTCGCTGCGGCAGCAAGCCCACATCACCGCCAAGGCGCGGGCGGCCGACAAGGCGATGGATTTTTCCGACCGCATCAGACTTCCCAGATAATCCCGGAAATATGGTCCTGGCTAGCGTGATAATGTGCGCCTTTTTTAACTTGCTGAGGTGCTACTATCTGGGCCTTTGGATGAGCTCGGCCGATAACTGAGATGGAAGGAATTGAATTTGGGATTGTCTACAGCAGGGTTGGCATTTAGGCCTAACGCGTCAACGCTGGACGAACAGGCGCTGGTGCGGATGGCCGTTGGAAGTTCTCTCGATCCGGCAGCAGCGGAGCAGGTGCATGACATCCGCGTACCGGGGAATGTGGCGATCGAATCAAGGAACGGAGCAACCTTCATTTACAACGGCGAGATTGCGGCAAAAATTCTCTTCGAACGGCGATCGCTGGAGCCTGCGGTATTTGCGGCACTGGGTGCACCAGAACTGGTTGTGGTGTTCTGCCATTATGATTCGGGTGGCTCGTTCGGCTATGCCATCATTAAAGACGGCATCACGGTTCGATCACGAATGCATACCCAGGAAAAGACGGTGGATGAAGGAACGCCCAATGCGTTCGAGATGCCGTGGCTGACGGCGGAGCCGTTCATCGAGGAAGAAGGCGAGCCCCCTGCTTACCGGAATCTGGAAACTGGCGACGTGACATCTGAGCCTTACGTCACGGCGCATCTGCTGGTTCAGGTGATGGATGCTTTCTTTGGTGTCGTTCCTTGGGATGAGTGGGACTACAGGACCAGGTTCAATTGCTACAGCAGACAACCGGCCGCGAAAATGCCCGCGCCACCAGTCGCGAAAGCGTGGTGGAAGTTCTGGTGATGGAGGCCCGGAGGCTGCCGTTTTTGCATAAACACTTAGGATGAATCGAATCTACAGCTATGGGTTACGATCTACACATTACAAAGGCTACCGAGTCGTCGCGGGGTTCGCAAAAACCGATTTCTGAACTGGAATGGAAGAATGCCGTTGCTGCTGATGGACTACTGGAAATGGATACAACTGCCACGGCGATTAATCCTCGAACACATGAGATTATCCAAGTCAGTAATCCATTGATGGCGTCTTGGACCGATCCAGAGACGAATGAAAAACATTACTTCTCCTACCGTCGTGGTGAAATTTCCGTTAGAAATCCAAGTGAGAACGCGATCAAGAAAATGAAGGAACTCGCGTCACGGTTCGGGGCTCAGGTTCTTGGCGATGAAGGCGAGATCTATTAATGACGGTCGCCTGAATTCAGAGGCCGTGTTGCGTACGGATTTAAAGCTGGCCCCAGTAGAAGAACGCCTTCGTTCTAAGCTGCTGGCTGAGTGCGTTATCATTATTCGCCTTATGACCACGGGACGGGCTGACCTCGGCCAGAAGTAGCTAGCCAAAACGAAAGTACATGGATGCATGCTGAGCCTTGAAGATGAAAAGTGGAAGGAGCTCTGCGGTGGTTATAGAGTTCCATATGATGTTTCGGTGGCCTTGCGGTCGATGCAAGCCGGAATCGATGTATGGGATGAGCTATGGGAAGAGCTCCACCATCAAGGTGACGTCGATACGGCTTCTTATGCGGCCGTTCCTCAACTGGTGCTCACTGCGAGCAATGGGGCAGAACGCGGTTGGAATTTTTACGGACTGCTGGCAACTATTGAGGTGGCGCGCCATCGCAAAGGTAATCCCGAAGTACCCGCTTGGTTGAAAGCAGATTACGACAGCGCTTGGGTGCGGGTCTTCGCCTTAGCGTTGGCCGACATGAAAGCAAAAAACGACAGCCCAACTACGGCAGCAATTCTCGGTGTACTCGCTCTCGCAAAGGGCGAGCTCAAACTCGGTGCCGCACTTGCCGGGCTGGATGAATCCGAGCTAGATGAATGGCTGGAAGAACGGATGGCTTGGTCCGAGCTCTATGAATAGGCCGTAATTAAAATCAGACTTCACTCACCGCGACGCTTTTGCTCCCCGCGCATCAGCAGCTCAATAATTTCCCCATCAAACATACGGTTGAGGCTTGCACAGAATAGGCTCTGAGCCTCTGCTGGCGGGTATTTGCGGTAGATTTTTGTAGCTTTGGCTAAAAAGGTAGCCGGGATATCATTGCCTGTAATTTCTGTCCGCGCACTCTCGAACTGCGGTTTCGCTGAAAGGTCGACCGAAGCTTGCAGGTAATCGAGATACATCAGCGCGTTACTGCGAAAGGCCGCAAATTTCTCGGCGCTGACACGATATTCCTCTGGACAAAGAGAATTTGTCGCTACCGGCATGAAGAAGCTACGTCGGATGTCTTCGATTTGTTTAATGCCGGACTGCTCATCCTTTGTCGCGGCACTTGCGGAGAACCCCACAGATAATGCACTGGCGATAAGGAAAGTCTTGAATTTCATATTGGGAAGTAAATGGTGACTTACTATCAGATGGTAACCTAATTTCTGATTTACTACACTTCAACGTGCGAAGTAGAGGTCGTGCAGGTGCTGCAGCTGGACTTCGGATGCCGGCTGGGACAGGGCCACGCGTCCGCTTTGCATCAGGTAGACGTGATCGGCCACGCCCACCGCACGCTCGGTATTCTGCTCGACCAGTATGATGGTGCGGCCGCCGGCCTTGAGCCGTTCCAGTATCTCGAACAATTCGTTGACGACCAGCGGCGCCAGGCCCAGTGAGGGTTCGTCGATCAGCAGCAGCTTGGGATCGGACATCAGGCCGCGCGCCATCGCCAGCATTTGCGCTTCGCCGCCGGACATCGATCCGGCCATCTGCGTGCGCCGTTCGCGCAGGCGCGGGAACATCTCGTAAGCCTCTTCTAGCCTTTGCTTCACATGCGCCCGATGCGATTTGTGGAAGGCGCCCATGATCAGGTTCTCCTCCACGCTCATGTCGCGGAAGACCATGCGGCCTTCGGGGATCATGGCGACGCTGCGGTCCGCCATATCCCACGTCGGCGTGCCGTTCAGGCGCGCGCCGTCCAGCCGTATCTCGCCGCCGCCCACCGGCACCAACCCCATGATCGCACGCAGAAGCGTGGTCTTGCCGGCGCCATTGGGGCCGATGATGGTGGTGAGCTTACCGGCCGCCACCTGCATCGACACGTCCCACAACACGTTGATCGCGCCATAGCCCGCGCGTACCTGGTCCAGTTCAAGCATGCGCCGCTCCTGTGTAGCTGCGGATTACCTCGGGATCGTTGAACACCGCCTCCGGCGTGCCGTCCGCGATCAACTGTCCGAAGTTGAGCACCACCACCCGCTGGCACAGCGCGTGGATGGTTTCGATATCGTGCTCGATGATGATGATGCCGACGCCGAAGCGCGCGTGCATCTCCTTCAGCATGCCCATGAAGCGCCGCTTGCCGTTGGTCTCCAGCCCGGCCAGCACTTCGTCCAGCAGCAGCAGCTTGGGTGTGGTCGCCAGCGCCTTCGCCACTTCCAGCGCTTTGAGTTCGGTCAGCGCGAGTTCGGTGGCGGCGTTGCGGTTCGCCTTGTCGGCCAGGCTGGTGAAGTCCAGGATCTCGTCGATCTTGCCTTCGTCGACGTGGCCGGCGCCGAAGCGCTGGGCGACGACCAGGTTTTCGCGCACCGTCAGTTCGTGCATGGGCTGCGGTATCTGGAAGGTGCGGCCTATGCCCAGCCGCGCGCGCCGGTAGATGGGCGTGCGGAGCACGTCATGGCGGTCGAAGCGTATGGTGCCGCCGGTCGGCCGCACCAGGCCGGAGATGGCGTTGAACAGCGTGGTCTTGCCGGCGCCGTTGGGGCCAACCAGGCCGACCACGTCGTGCGTGCCGACCGTCAGCGTGACGGCGTTGACCGCCGTCAGGCCGCCGAAGCGGACCGAGAGATTGTTCAGCTCAAGCATGGTCTTTCCTCCGCAGCAGAGCAAGCAGGCCGGTGGGACTGAAGATGATCATCGCCACCAGCAGCCCGCCCAGCACCAGCTGATGCCCGGTGGGGATCAGCGTTTTGAACACCAGTTGGTCCAGCAGGTACACCACCAATGCGCCGACCACCGGCCCGGCGATGGTGCGGTAGCCGCCGAAGATGGCGGCGACGATGGGTACCGTCACCCACACGCTGTTGAATGCGTAATCCGGTTCGAGGAAGTTGATGTAGTGGGCGTTGAAGGCGCCGGCCACGCCGGCCATGAAGGCGGACACCATCAACATCAGGCCCTTGAGCAGCGTGCTGTTGACGCCCACCACGCGGGTGGCGTCCTCGCTGTCGTGCATGGCGCGCAGGGCGATGCCGTAGTGGCTGGCGCGGATGGCGCGGTAGGCCAGCGCAAACAGCAGCACGATGGTCAGTATCGTCAGGTAGGCGCCGGTCTTGCCGCTCATGTCATAGCCTAGGATCGTCGGTAGCACCGGGATGTTGGCGATGCCGCCGGAGCCGCCGGTGACCGAGCTCCATTCGGTGGCGAGGATGCGGAAGATGTGGGCATACGCCAGGATGGCCAGCGCGAAGTAGGGGCCGCGCAGCCGCAGCACCGGCAGCATCACGATGGATGCCAGCAGTGCGCCGGCGCCGCCCAGCGCGATGCCCGCCAGTACGGGCACGCCCAGTTTGGCGGTGACGATGGCCGATACATACGCGCCCACGCCGAAGAAGGCGCTGTGGCCGAAGCTGACCATGCCGCCCATGTTCCCCAGCAGCGCCCAGGACAGGGCGACGCAGCCGATCACCATGGCCGCGACGATCAGGCTCATGACGTAGTTGTCGGCGCCGAGCAGCATGGGCACGGCGACGTAGGCCGCGGCCAGGGCGGCGATCCACCAGAGGCGGACCATGCCCGCGCCGGTGTTTGCGGCGGGGCGGCTCATCCGCGCCTCCGGGCCGCGCCCATCAGGCCATTGGGCATCACGAACAGCACCAGCAGGAACAGGGTCATGCCGGCCAGCTCCTGCAGGGCCGAACTGGCCAGCGTGACGGTGAGCGCCTCGGCCACGCCGAGCAGCACGGCGCCCAGCAGCACGCCGGGGATCGAGCCTATGCCCGCCAGCACGGTGATGATGAAGGCCTTGACCGTCAGCGCGCCGCCATACGCGGGCTGGATCACGCCGTAGCTGTACAGCGCCACGCCCGCGAACCCTGCCAGCATGCCGGCCACGATGAACGACACCAGCTCCGTGCGTCCGGGCGAGATGCCCATCAACTTGGCCGCGTCGCGATTGCTGGAGACGGCCCGCAGCGCGCGTCCATACCAGCTGCGCGACAGCCACCACCACAAGCCGCCCATCAGCAGCAGGCTGGCGATGAAGAAGATCAACTCACTGCGCATGCTGTACAGGGGACCGACCACAAAGGCCTCCTGCAACCAGCTGGAACTGGTCGAGCGCACGTCGGCCTTCCAGATCAGCAGTATCAGGTTGGTCAGGATCACGCCGATGCCGAAGGTGAGTATCAGCGAATTGATCTCGCGGTCCTTCCTGATGCGGCTGACGATCCAGTACACGCCGGCCGACGTGGCGCTGACCACGGCCAGCGCGATCGGTATCGCCCACGCCGGATTGAGGCCCAGCCCCGATTCCACCGAGTAGGCGATATAGGCCGCCAGCAGAACCAGCTCGCCGTGGGCGAGGTTAATCACCCGCATGGTGCCGAACACCAGAGCCAGTCCCAGCGCGATCAGCGCGTAGGAGCCGCCTTGCAGCAGGCCCGAATACAGCGCCTGGAGTATCAGTTCCGTCACGGCGGCTTACCAGGGCAGGCCCGGATACACCATCTTGCCGGTCGCCGTCTCGCGCGGCCAGACGATGACGATATTCTTGCCCTGGTGCTGGCCCATGCGGTGCACGAAGTTGGGGTTGTCGCCGTTGGCGCCGAACTGCACGCGGCCGATCAGCGTTTCGCGGTCGGTCTTGCGCAGTTCCTCGGCCACGCCGCCTTTCTTCACCGTGCCCTTGTCGGCGGCGCGGGCGATGGCTTCGAACAGCAGCATCGACTGCACGTAGCCGAACTGGCCGAGGTAGTCCGGCTCCTTCTTGTACAGCGCCTTGTAGGTGTCGGCGAAGACCTTGCCGTCAGCGGTGTCGAAGACGGCGGGGAAGGGCAGCAGCGCGGTGCCGTACACATTGGGCATCAGGTCCGGGAACTCGGCGGCCATCTTGGGCGTGGCCAGCGACCATACGCCGATCATGGCCTTGACGGCCGGCTTGAGCACACGCGCCGCGCGCAGGATGCCGACGTAGTCGTTCTCGTAGCCGACCATCAGGATCGCTTCCGATTTGTCTTGCAGCTTGATCTTGTTGATGATCGGCTTGAAGTCGGTGATGGCCGGATCGAAGGAGTGCGCGGTGGCCTTGACGCCTTTGGCCGTCAGCGCCTTCTGCACCGAGTTGGCCAGGTCGGACGTGGCCTCCTTGGTCGAGAACACGATGGAGACGGACTTCGTGCCCATGTCTGCCAAGAGCCCTTGCACGGCCTTCTCGTAGCCGGCGGTGTTATTAATGCGGAAGAAGTTCTTGCGGCCGCTGTTGACCAGGCTATCGTCCACGCCGCCGGAGGTGATGTAGACCAGCCCCAGTTTGTTGGCCGCGTCCGACGCGGGCGAGATGTTGTTGGAGCCGTAGCCGCCGGTGATCGCCACCGCGCCCTGGCTGGCCAGCTTCTCCACCGCGGCCACCGCCTTGGCCGGCGCCGATTCGTCGTCGATGGTGACGATCTTGATCTTGTGCTTGCCGTTGGTCTTGTTGAATACCTCGGCGGCCACCAGCACACCCTCCTGCATGCCGGAGCCCACTCGGGCCAGCGTGCCGGTGAGCGGCAGCTCCGCGCCAACCGTGAATTCCTCCGCTTGCGCCCCGCCAGCCAGTGCCATCGCGGTCAGTGCCGCGATTGTGATGTTCTTCATTCCAGTCTCCCTTGTGGTTATTTTTGTGCCAGTTGCCGCAGCTGTCCTTTCAAGATTTTTCCGGTTGCCGCTGCGGGCAGGGCGTGCATTTCGATGATCTCGGACGGGCATTTGTACGGCGACAGCAGGCCCGCCAGGTACTGCTGCAATTCCTCGGGCGTGACGCGGTGGCGCGGGTCGATCTCGACGAAGGCCACCACTTCCTCGTTGCCGTCGGCGGCGTTGCGGCCGACCACCGCCGATTGCGTCACCGCCGGGTGGGCGTTAAGCACCGTCTCCACCTCCAGCGGATAGACGTTGAAGCCGGAACGGATGATCAGCTCCTTGGTGCGGCCGACGATGAACAGCGCGCCGTCCGCATCCTGCCGCGCGACGTCGCCGGTATTGAGCCAGCCGCCGTCGCGCATCGCCGCCGCCGTCAGCTCGGGCTCGCGGTAGTAGCCGGCCATGATGTTCGGGCCGCGCACCCACAGTTCGCCGTCCTCGCCGGGCGCCACGTCGGCGCCGCCGGCGTCCACCAGCCGCACTTCGACACCGGGGATGACCTGGCCCACCGAGGCGTCGTCGCGCGGCTGGTCGAGGCGCGTCTGGCTGATGGTGGGCGAGGTCTCGGTCATGCCGTAGCCGTTGTGCAGCGGCAGGCCAAACAGCTGCTGCACCTGCGCCTTCAGGCTGGGCGCCAGCGGCGAGCCGCCGGCGTAGATGAAACGCAGCCGCGATGCCAGCGGTTCGTTGGCGCCGCCCAGCTGCTCCAGCAGGCGCGCGTACATGGCGGGCACGCCCTGCAGGATGGTCAGGCCGTCGTCGCGGATCGCCTTCAGCACGGCGTCCGGCGCGAAGCGCGGGCACAGGTACAGGCAGGCGCCCGCGTACAGGGTGCCGAGCATGACCGAGGCCAGGCCGTAGACGTGGGTGATGGGCAGCACCCCGTACGCGCGGTCGGTGGGCGTGAGCCCGCGCAGGGTGCTGGAGACGGCGGCGATGAACAGCAGGTTGAGGTGCGTGAGCATCACGCCCTTGGGCTGGCCGGTGGTGCCGGTGGTGTAGATCAGCGCCGCCACTTGCTGCGCCGGGTCGGCATGTACCGGCTCCGGCGCGCAGCCGGCGTTGAGCGCGCCGACCATCCACGTGCCGAACGGCGAGGGCGTGGGCACGGCCCCGTGGCGCCGGGCGTGCGCGGCGGATTCCGGCGAGGCCGGGAGCTGCGCCGGGCCATCGTCCGGCGCCGCCAGGTAGATCACGCGCCGCGCGCCGCTGTGGTCCAGGATCTGGTCCACCTCGCGTGCCGACAGGCGGCCGTTGACGTTGACGATCCACGCGTCGATATCGGCCGCGGCGAAGATCAGCGCCACCTGCGCGACGCCGTTTTCGCCGACCACCATCAGGCGGTCGCCGGGCCGCACCTCCAGCGCGCGCAGCAGGGCTGCGGTTTCGTCGATGGCGGCGGTCAGCTCGGCGTAGGACCAGTGGCGCGCGCCGTCGTGCAGCGCCGGCGCTTGCGGCGCGCGTTCGGCCCAGCGGCGCGGGATGCCGCCCAGGCGCGTGGGCAGCGTGGCAAGCAGGCGGCCGGTGTCGAGCGACTCCATCAGGCTCCGGCCGCCTTGATCATGTTGCGGGCGATGACCAGCTGCTGGATCTGCGACGTGCCTTCATAGATGCGGAACAGGCGCACATCGCGGTAGAAGCGTTCGGCCGCGTAGTCAGACACGTAGCCCGCGCCGCCGTGGATCTGCACCGAGCGGTCGGCCACGCGCCCGCACATCTCGGAGGCGAACAGCTTGCAGCACGACGCTTCGGTGGGGATGTCCTCGCCGTTGTCGCGGCGGCGGGCGGCGTCCAGCACCATGCTGCGGGCGGCGTAGATCTCGGCCTTGCTGTCGGCCAGCATGGCCTGGATCAGCTGGAACTCGGCGATGGGCTGGCCGAACTGCTGGCGCTCCATCGCGTAGCGCAGCGCGTCCTCCAGCATGCGCTCGGCCACGCCCACGCAGATGGCGGAGATGTGCAGGCGGCCCTTGTCCAGCACCTTCATCGCGGTCTTGAAGCCCTGGCCTTCCTTGCCGCCGATGATGCAGGCGGCCGGCACGCGGCAGTTCTCGAAGATCACGTCGCAGGTGTGGGCGCCTTGCTGGCCCATCTTCCTGTCCTTTTTGCCGAGCGAGATGCCGGGCGTGCCGCGTTCGACGATGAAGGCCGATACGCCGCCCGGTCCCTTGCGCGTGGCGTCGGTGCGCGCCATCACGGTGAACACGCCGGCCTCCGGCGCGTTGGTGATATAGCGCTTGGTGCCGTTGATGATGTAGTGGTCGCCGTCGCGCACGGCGGAGGTGGTGAGCGAGCCGGCGTCGGAGCCGTATCCCGGTTCGGTCAGCGCGAACGAGCCGACGATGTCGCCGGAGGCCATGCGCGGCAGCCAGGTGTTTTTCTGTTCCTCGGTGCCGTCGATCAGGATGCCTTGCGAGCCGATGCCGTTGTTGGTGCCGAACAGGGAACGGAAGGCGGGCGAGGTGCGGGCGATTTCAAACGCGGCCAGCACTTCCTCCTCCATCGTCAGACCCAGGCCGCCATATTGTTCGGGGATGGAGAGGCCGAACAGGCCCAGTTCGCGCATCTGCGCCACCAGCGCGGGGGGGATCTCGTCGGTCTCGGCCACCTGCTGCTCGTGCGGCACCAGCTGTTCGCGCACGAAGCGGCGGATGCTGTCCAACAGGATGTTGAGCGTTTCCTGGTCTCTTATCATGGGTCTCCCTTTTCGGCAGACTTCAATGTGCCGATTCGGCCAGACCCTGTCAAGCTTTGGTGTTGATTAGCGTCCCGATATTCTGGTCGGCGGCCTGGATCACCTTGGCCGACAGGTCGAATTGCGCCTTGTAGACCAGCGAGTTGGTGGTTTCGGTGGCGAGGTCGGTGGCGCTGGGCGCGTCCGCCGCCTGCAGTTGCCGCGCCTGGAAGGAGATCGACACGCCGCTGCCGGCCGGGGCGTTTTCCTTGAACACGGCCTGCGCCGGCTGGAAGCCCTGCGTGTTGAGGTTGGCGACCGCGTGCGCGCTGTTGCCCAACGCGCGTTCGGCGGCGTTGAGTCCGGTGACTCCTGAACTGAGTGCGGCGATGGCCATGATTGACATTTCCCTTCGGCAATTAAACCAAGTGTACACCGGGGCGCCGGGCATTGCACGTGTTTGATTAAAAATTCGGCAGGCTTGACGTCGCCAGGCAACTGGGCGAGTATTGTCGTAGAGATACTCTTGCGGAAATGTTACATGCCTAAGTTACGCCGGCTGCTGTGCGCCTGCCTGATGCTGCTCGCGGCGGCCGCCGGGGCCGAACCCATCGTGGTGCACTATCCCCGGGCCGAGAGCATCGACGATGAGCGCGGCGAGTACGGCCTGGCGCTGTTGCAACTGGCGTTGGCCAAGTCGGGCGGCTTGTACCGGGTGGAGCTGTCGCCGACCCGCATGCAGCAGAACCGCGCGCTGGTGGAATTGCAGTCCGGCTCGGGGCGCATCGACATCGTCGGCACCATGACCTCGGCCGAGCGCGAGCAGGCGCTGCTGCCGGTGCGGATACCGATGACGCGCGGCCTGATCGGCTGGCGCTTCGGCCTGCTGCGCGGCGACCGCAGGGAATTGCTGCGCGACGTGCGCTCGGTGGACGACCTGAAGAGGTTCTCCACCGCCCAGGGGCATGACTGGCCGGACCTGCGCATCCTGCGCCACAGCGGCCTGCAAGTGCACGCGCTGGCCACCTACGACGGCTTGTTCGGCATGCTGAACGCGGGGCGGATCGACTGGGCGCCGCGCTCGGCCTACGAGATCTGGGCCGAGGCGGCGCGCCATCCGGAGCTGGCGGTCGATCCGCATATCGTGCTGCATTACGTCACCGCCGATTACTTCTTCGTCAATCGCAACAACCCGGCCCTGGCCGAGGCGGTGCGGGCCGGCCTGGAAACGGCGCTGGCCGACGGCAGCTTTGCGCGCCTGTTCGACCAGCACTTCGCCCGCCTGCTGCGCAAGGCCAGGTTCGACCGGCGCCGGGTGATCGAGTTGCCCAATCCGCTGTTGCCGCCGCAGACCCCGCTGGCGCGCAAGGAGCTGTGGTTCACCCCGGACGATTTGAAACGCCACCCGTAGGACAATTCGCTACCTTTATGCTACCCTCCCGCCCGCAGTTGCATTGGCGAAACATGTACTTTAGTTACATGAAAATATAAGGGGCTTTTAGATGGCAATTTTTGATTTTCTGGACAAGGAACGGACGGTGGCGGGGGCCGGTTTCAATCGCTGGCTGGTGCCGCCCGCGGCGCTGGCGATCCACCTGTGCATCGGCATGGCGTACGGCTTCTCGGTGTTCTGGCTGCCGCTGTCGCGCGCGCTGGGCATCAAGGAGTCGCTGGCCTGTCCGGCCGGCATGGACTTGATGGCGCGGATCCTGTCGTCTACCTGCGACTGGCAGATCTCCATGCTGGGCTGGATGTACACAATGTTCTTCGTCTTCCTCGGCCTGTCCGCCTGGCTGTTCGGCGGCTGGCTGGAACACGCCGGCCCGCGCAAGGCCGGCGTGGTGTCGGCGCTGTGCTGGTGCGGCGGTTTGGTGATCTCGGCGCTGGGCGTGTACCAGCACCAGATCTGGCTGATGTGGCTGGGCTCCGGCGTGATCGGCGGCATCGGCCTGGGACTGGGCTACATCTCGCCCGTGTCCACGCTGATCAAATGGTTCCCGGACCGGCGCGGCATGGCGACCGGCATGGCCATCATGGGCTTCGGCGGCGGCGCCATGATCGGCGCTCCGCTGGCCGACAAGCTGATGAAGTTCTTCGCCACCGCCGATTCGGTCGGCGTGTGGCAGACCTTCCTGGTGATGGCGGCGATCTACTTCGTCTTCATGCTGGCCGGCGCGCTGTCGTACCGCGTGCCGCCCGCAGGCTGGAAACCGTCCGGCTGGACGCCGCCCGCCAAGGCCAGCGCCAACACCATGATCACCAGCCGCCACGTCCACGCCAGCAAGGTGTGGGGCATTCCGCAATTCTGGCTGGTGTGGCTGGTGCTGTGCCTGAACGTGACGGCCGGTATCGGCATCCTGGGCATGGCCTCGCCGCTGCTGCAGGAGATCTTCGCCGGCCAGCTGCTGGGCGTGAATGTCGCGTTCAACGAGTTGACGCTGGCGCAGAAGGGCCAGATCGCCGCCATCGCCGCCGGCTTCACCGGCCTGCTGTCGCTGTTTAACATCGGCGGCCGCTTCGTCTGGGCCTCGTGCTCGGACTACCTGGGCCGCAAGGCCACCTACGGCATCTTCCTGGTGCTGGGCATCGCGCTGTATGGCCTGGTGCCGTCGATGGCGCACGGCGGGCAGCTGGCGCTGTTCGTCGGCTTCTTCTGCATCATCCTGTCGATGTACGGCGGCGGCTTCGCCACCGTGCCGGCCTACCTGGCCGACTTGTTCGGCACCCAGATGGTGGGCGCGATCCACGGCCGCCTGTTGACCGCGTGGTCGGTGGCCGGCGTGTTCGGCCCTCTGCTGGTGACCTACATCCGCGAGTACCAGATCGCGCACGGCGTGCCGAAGGCGCAGGCCTACGACATCACCATGTATGTGCTGGCGGGCCTGCTGGTGCTTGGCCTGCTGTGCAACCTGATGGTGCGCCCGGTGGCCGACAGGCACTTCATGACCGAGGCCGAACTGGCCGCCGAGAAGAAGCTGGCGCACGAGCGCGACGCCGCCGCATCGAGCGGCACGGCGGTCGCGTCGAACGGCGTGACCAGTCCCGTGGCCGTGGCCTTCGGCTGGCTGGCGGTCGGCATTCCGCTGGCGATCGGCGTGTGGCTGACGGTGCAAAAAGCTGCCGTGTTATTTAAATAACCCAGTAGAATAGGGCGCCAGTTCGCGGGGCTGGTCCGGCATTGTGCCGGACCAGCCCCGCTTTCATTTTTGGGAGTCCTTGGTAGATGCTTGAATTACGCAATGTCGTTAAAACTTATGCGAAGAACGTGCGGGCCGTCGACGACGTCAGCCTGAATTTGCCGGCCGGCGTGGTGGGCCTGATCGGCCATAACGGCGCGGGCAAGACCTCGCTGATGCAGATGATCGCCACGCTGACCAGGCCGACCAGTGGCCAGATCCTGTTCGACGGCGCCGACATCGTCAAGCGGCCCGACGCCATACGCGGGCGATTGGGTTTCCTGCCGCAGGACTTCGGCGTGTATCCGAACCTGACGGCGCTGGAGTTCCTGCAGTACTTCGCGGCGTTGAAGGGCGTGCGCGATCCGGCCCGCCTGCGGCTGCTGCTGGAGATGGTCAACCTGCACGAGCATGCGAACCGGCAGGCGGCCGGCTTCTCGGGCGGCATGCGGCGCCGGCTCGGCATCGCCCAGGCGCTGCTCAACGACCCCGATGTGCTGATCGTCGACGAGCCGACCGCCGGCCTCGATCCCGAGGAGCGGCTGCGCTTCCGCCACCTGCTGTCGGAGATCGGCTTCCGCAAGCTGGTGATCGTGTCGACCCACATCGTGTCCGACATCGAGAACATGGCGAACCACCTGGCGATCATGAACAAGGGAAGGCTGATGGCCTACGACACGCCGGACAGCTTTGTGCGCGACGCGCGCAGCAAGGTGTGGTCGGTCACGGTGGAGGCGCAACATTACGAGGCCCTGCGCGCCGAGGTGCAGGTGCTGCAGGCGCAACGCAATGAGCACGGCATCAGCCTGCGCATCGCCCACGCGTCCTCGCCGTGCGCCGGCGCGGTGCCGGCCGAGCCGACGCTGGAGGAGGCGTTGATGACGCAGCGTTACGCGGTGCAGGAAGCGGCGGCATGAACGCGCTGGCACTGAAGCTTTTGCTGCTGACCGAGGTGCGTCTGCGCATGCGCCGCACCGGCACCCTGGTGGCCGTGCTGGCGCTGATCGCGCTGACCTGGGTGATGGTAGGCGACCCGGCCAAGGGCGTGGCGATGGTCACCGCCGACAACACGCGCGTGGCTTACACCAGCAGCTGCCTGGCCTTCGGCAGCGCGGCGCTGGGCGGCCTGTTTTTCGGGCTGGCCGGCTTCTACCTGGTGCGCGGGCGCATGAGCGAAGATGTGCGCAGCGGCGCCGGCGCGGTGCTGGCGGCCACGCCGGTCAGCAACGCCGCGTTCCTGTTCGGCCGCTGGCTGGGCGGCGTGGCCTACCTGTGCGGGCTGCTGTTCATCTTCATGCTGACCATGCTGGTGCTGCATGTGCTGCGCGGCCAGGGACCGATCCAGCCGCTGGTGTATGTGCAGACCTTCGCTGTGTTGTTGCTGCCGCTGGTGTTCTTCACCGCCGCGATGGCGCTGCTGTGCGATGCGTGGGCGCCGCTGATGGGCAAGCGCGGCGACGTGTTGTACTTCATCCTCTACGTGGCGCAGCTGGCGACACCCATTGCGTTGACCGCGGAGAGCAAGGACCAATGGTCGCCGCTGCTGCTGGTCGATTTTTCCGGCATAGGCGCGTCGGTGCTGACCGTGAAGGCGATGCTGCACACGTCCAATTTCACCATCGGCGGCGGCGAATTCAATCCGGCGCTGGCGCCGTTGGTGCTGCCCACCTGGCTGTGGAGCGCGCAACTGGTGGCCACGCGCTTCGGTTGCGCGCTGGTGGCCTTGTTGCCGCTGTTGCCGGCCCAATGGCTGTTCCATCGTTTCGCGCCGGACCGCGTCAAGGTGCGCGCATCGGGCGGCGGCCGCTGGTCGCCGCTGGCCCTGGCCAACCGTGTGCTGCGGCCGTTATTGTGGCTGGCGCGTCCGCTGTTCGGCCTGGCCGCGCGCGTGCCCGGCGTGGCCGGCCAGGCGCTGGCGGTGCTGGCGCTGACGCTGGTGTCCAACCCGGTGGCGGTGATGGCGGCGCTGGTGCTGTGGATTGTTGGCTGCGTGCTGCCGACGGCGGCGCTGGGCGGCGTAATCGTCGCGGCCATCGCCATCTGGGGCTTGCTGGTGAGCGAGGTCAGCGTGCGCGACCACCAGCACGACGTCGACGCGATGAGCGGCACGGCGCCGGGCGGCGGCACGCGGCGTTATGGCGCGCAGTTACTGGCGTCCTGCATGTTGGCGCTGCTGTTCACCGCGCCGGTGTTGCTGCGCTGGGCGATGGCGGCACCCCTGCGCGCGGCCGCGCTGTTGACCGGCGTGCTGGCGCTGGCCGGCGCCGCCAGCATGCTTGGAGGCATCAGCCGCAGCGGACGCGTCTTCCTCGCGCCGTTTCTGTTCGGCATGTACGTCGCGACGCAGGCCGTCAAGGTGCCTGTGCTGGACGTGGTCGGTTTCAACGGCGTCGCCACGCCGCAGACGGTGAGCGTGCAGTTGTTGCTGGGGCTGGCGCTGGTTGCCGGCGGCCTCTGGCATGAAAGCTGGCGCGCCGCGCGCAACTGAACGAAAAAGGTATGGCCTGGAAGTAATCCTGATTGCGGGGATCCGGCGACGCGCATACCGCACGTTTGATCTAGATCAGATGTCGCGGGACTGTCTAACGTAGCCTTGGCATTCGCGCTGCCAACGCGGCGTCGAAACCGGTTCGACACTCCCCAGGCCATCCTTTTACTTTCTTTTCGAGGCAAATCTATGTATCCATTTTCTCAATCTGTCACCCCAGCAGCCAAAACCCACATGGAAGCTCAGCTGTCGTTCTTTAACGACATGTCGAAGTCCCTGTTCCGTACTATCCAGCAGTACAGCGACCTGAACATTCAATTGGCGCAGACCTTGCTGGAAGAAAGCACGATGACGGGCCAGCAAGTCATCACCGCGCACCGTCCGACGGAGGCGATCGCCGCCGCCGCTGCCCACGCCCAGCCCACCGCGGAAAAGCTGCGCGCCTACCAGCAACACCTGTCGCGCATCGCCGCCGACACCCAGGTCGACCTGTCCAAAGTGGCGGAAGAACACGTGCAGGAAACCAGCCGCACCGCCAAGGCGCTGGCGGACGAAGTGGCACGCGTGACGTCGGAAGAAACGGAAAAAACGCTGCGCAGCCACCAGGACGCGGTGGAACGCTTCTCCGATCCTTTTGTCCACACCGACGGCATGCGTCAATCGCGCGGCAATGAAATGCGCGGCACCTCGACCATGCAAAGCGCCGGCCATAACGGCACCGAAAGCCGTGAAGGCCGCGAAGGCAGCATGCAAGGGGGGCAAGCCTCTCAAGCCCAGACTGCCGCTCAAGCTGCTCAAGCCGGCAAACAGACTGGCGCCCGCAAGGAAACCTGAGACGGGCGACGGGGCCGATAAGCCCTGATTCCCGCCGCGCCGCGCGATCCCCCGTCGCGTGACGCGGCATTTTTTTTGTCCATGCTTTATCATGGGCGGCTTGACGCTGTCTGGAGATAAAGATGACCAATACCGCCGCCGCGCAGCCTGAATCGCTGCACATCGTTTGCCCGCATTGCGACGCCGTCAACCGCGTTCCCGCCGCCAAACTGGCGCAGCAGCCCGTGTGCGGCAAGTGCCAGAAGGCGCTGTTCACCGGCCAGCCGGTGGACCTGTCGGCCGCGCGCTTCCTCAAGCATATCGAGCGCAGCGACATTCCCGTGCTGGTGGATTTCTGGGCGCCCTGGTGCGGCCCGTGCCGCACCATGGCGCCGTTCTATACGCAGGCCACGCAGCGGCTGGAGCCGCAGTTCCGCGTGGTCAAGCTCAATACCGAGGAAGCCCAGGAGCTGGCGGCGCGTTATGCGATCCGCAGCATACCCACGCTGGCGCTGTTCAAGGGCGGGCGCGAGGTGGCGCGCCAGCCGGGCGCAATGGACGCGGCCAATATCGTCGCGTGGGCCACGCAGAACAATCGCGGGTGAGGTTTGCGGCCGCCGCTTATTCGGCGGCGCGCTCCAGCCATTTGCGGATGCCGTCCAGCGTGCGGAAATCGGCCACGGAGCGCGTGTTGATGTGCGGGTGGCGGCTCTGCAGCATGCGTGACAGCGCGGCGCCTGGGCCCAGTTCCAGCGCGTAGGTGATGCCCGCTTCGGCGGCGGCGTCCATGCAGCCTGCCCAGTGGATGGTTTCCGCCAGCTGGCGCGAGAGCTGGTCCACCGCCTGCGCTTTGGTGGTGACGGCCGTTGCCCCGATGCCGGACAATACCGGCGCGGTCATCGGCTTGAAATCCGCATGCTGCAAGGCTGCCGCGAACGGTGCGACGGCGGCCTGCATGTAGGGCGTGTGCGAGGCCACTTCCACCGGCAGGCGCGTGCTGCGTCCGCCGGCCGCGTGCACCGCGCGCTCCAGTGCTTCGACGCTCGCTGCAGGGCCGCCGGCGATGCAGGCGTCGTCGCCGTTTTCTATGCTCATGTAAAAATCGTGTTCGGCCAGCAGGGATGCCACGCGCGGCAGCGCCAGGCCGGAGAGGGCCGTCAGCGTCTGGCCGGGCAGGGCGAGGGCGCAGCTGTCCATCAGCCGCGCGCGTTCGACGGCCAGCCGCGCCGCGGTCTCCGGCGGGCAGGCGCCCGCGACGCCGTATGCGGCCAGCTCGCCGATGCTGTAGCCGGCCACCAGCGCCGGCTGCGGCGCGAACGCGCGAATCGATTCCCACATCGCCAGCGTGGCGGCGACGATCAGCGGTTGGGCGTTGCGGTTGGTGTAGATGTCCACATCGCCGGCCAGCGCCAGGCCGGCCAGCAGCGCGCCGGCGGTGGCGTCGCCGGAGGGGCTGCTGCGGGGCAGGTCGAACATCGCGGCGTGCTGGCCGCCCTGGCCGGGGCAGAGCAGCAGCAGGCGGGAATGCGCGCCGTAGGACATCGTCATGGCGTCCCGTGATCCAGCGCGGCGAAGGCGTGCACCAGGCAGCTGGCCGCCAGCAGATCCGCCGCGCCGCCTGGCGAAAGACGCTGCCGAACAAAATCCTGATGGCTGGCCAAGGCCTGCGCGTGCCAGTTGGCGTTGGCCGTGCCGCCAAGATCGATGAAGCGTTGCGCATGTGCGCGCACGGTCTGCGCGCCTTGCGGACCGGCGCGGTGATAGACGTTGCTGTCGTTGATGGCGGCCATCAGCGTGAACAGGGCGTCGATGCGCGCATGCGTCATGCCGGCGCCGCGCGAGCGCGCGGCCACCAGCGCCGGCACGCCGATTTCGAACACCGACGGCAGCCCGAGCGCGCCTTCCTCGCGCGCGCCGCTGACCGCGTAGCGCGCGGCCACGCGCAGACCGTTGCTGTTTTCCTGCGACGGTGCCGCATGCATGGCCAGTTCGCCGCCCCAGCGTATCAGCATGGCGGCGCGCAGCGCGGCGGGTCTCATCGGCATGCCTTGCGCGCGGGCGCGTCCGGCTGTGGCGCACAGCATGCCAAGGCTGAAGATCGCACCTCGATGCGTGTTGATGCCGCGCGTCGCCTTCAGCATCGCCGCCTCGGCTTCGATGCCCAGCTGCTTGAGCCGCGCGAACGGCGCATCGTCCCATCCCGCCAGGCAGATTTTCTTGAAGTAGTGACGCAGCGAGAACAGGCTGCGCATGAAGGTCTGCGCGTCCATGTCGTCATGGCTGCCGGTGTCCACCGGCGACACCAATCCCGGCTTGGGATACAGGCATAGCTCCGCGTGCAGGCTGCCGACCGCCAACCGCGCCACGTCACCGGCGAAGGTGTGCCGCGCCTTGCGGTCGCCCGCACTCGGCATCGGCACCGGCAATCGCTGGCGCAGGCTTGTGCGGATGGCGCGCATCATCGTTCCTCCAACGTCGCCAGCAGCGACGCCGTATCCACCAGCCGCACCGCATGCAGCTCCTTGACGATCACCCTGGCCGGATTGTCCATCGCCATGCGCCACTCTTTCCACGACACCGCCTGCCCGCCGGGGAAGACGATCTCGCCGTCGAGCGGCACGTGCGTCGCGTGCCGCGAGAGCAGCGCCACGCCGTCGTGCAGCTCTTCCTGGCTGCGCGGATGGAACAGGATGTCGATGTCCGAGGTTGGCGTCAGATAAAGCAACCCAGTCAGCGCCTGCATCGCCATCGAGCCGTAGATGCGCAGTTGCAGGTGCGCCGTCTCGCTCTCCAGCGTCGTCAGCGCCTCGCGCCAGTTACCTGCGCTGCGCAAGGCCGCGCGCAGCTCCACCGGCGGCGACGTCCTGCTGATTTCCGCCGTCTGCGCGCGCAGCGATATACGCACCTTCTCGCCGCTGTCCGCGTCCGGCGGCAGCGGCAGGCCGAGACAGATCTCGTCCGGCGGCGCATCGATGTCGACGCGCCGTACCACGGCCGGCCAGTCCTGTCCCTGCCACAGCGTCAGCGCAGCCTTGTGCCTTGGCTCGGCCACGCGCATCACCGCCTGCCAGCCCGCCTCGGACAGCCACACCAGCATATGCCGTTCCAGGCCACGTCCTGCGGCCTGCATCGTCCGCGACGGTTCAGGCAACGCGGACATGACCGTCATTCATCACGGCGTCGATCACCGGCTGCGCCCAACGCCGGCCGCCTCGCTGCAGGCCGAGGGCGCTGCGCTGGTCGCCATTGGCCGGCGCGGCAAGCGCCGCGCGCAAGTGCGCGGCCAGGTCGCCTTCCCAGATCGCTTCCAGCCCGCCCATGCGCAGGTAATTCTCCGGCCCCGGCGCGAACACCGGATTACTTTGCGCCAGTTCCGTCAAGCGCTCCTCCGGCACCTTGGTGATGCGAGCCATCGCCGGCAAACCCATGACGCGGATGGTGGCGTCGGGCAGGGCGTAGCAGGCGTCGGCCAGCAAGCCGCTGGTGATGAAGCCTCCGGACAGCGCCTGGTCGTACACCAGGCCGACGATCTTGTGACCTTTGCGGCGCGCCAGGTCCACGCATTTGCCCAGGTGCGCCATGTAGCTGTTAATGCCCAACATCTCGTCGCGGTGGCGCAGGCGCTGGCCCTGCGTATCGACCAGCATCAGTATCGGCATGCCGGGATACTCGCGTACCGTACGCAGGATCGCCTTGGCCTGCGCCAGCGCGATCTCCACGCCGATCGGCGTGTGGGCCGTGGTGCCGATTACCGCCACCGCCTGCCCGTCCACCTGCGCGCTGCCACACAGGAAATCGTCCTGCTCGACGATGGCGTGCCCTTGCGGGAACAGCGTGTCCGCCAGTTTTTTCCAATCCATCTCAGACTCCCAAACGGTGCTGGCCGGCGGCCGCGATAAAACTGTCCACGTCCAGCATCGGAATATTGGCCGCGTCGGCGATCTGCATCGCGCTCCAGATATCGACCGGATCGGGCAGGGCGCCGAAGCGGGCAATGCGCTCGTCCAGCATTTTCTGCTCGGCCTCCAGCGCTTCCAGCGTCAGTTCCACCGGCTGGCCCGCCAGCACGGCCAGCGCCTCGCGGGCGGCCTCGCGGAAGGCGGCGATATCGTCGGCCACGATGCGCAGGCAATCGCCCATCAGGTAGCGGTGCTTGCCGCCGCTGGTGCGCCATACTAGCGCGCGGTCGCGCGAATCGAATTCCTCGACGCCGCTGGCGGTCTCGATCACCTCCGGGCCGGACATCGCCAGCCGGCCTTCCTCCGACATCACCACCACGTTGGCGCAGCGCGAGACGATGCCCATGCCGCCAAAGGCTCCGTTCGAGCCGCCCACCAGCACGACCACCGGAATGCCGGCGGCGCGCACGTCCAGCAATGCGCGCATCACTTCCGATACTGCGATCAATCCCGCGTTGGCTTCGTGCAGGCGCACGCCGCCCGATTCCACCAGCAGCACCACCGCCGCCACATGGTCGCGCACCGCGCGCCGCAGCAGGCCGACCAGCTTGGCGCCATGCACCTCGCCGACCGCGCCGCCCATGAAGCCACCCTCCTGCGCCGCCGTGTAGACGGTCACGCCGCCCAGCTTCGCGCGGCCGACCGCGACGCCGTCGTCAAACGCCACCGGCGCGTTCAGCTGCCCCAGGTGAGGGCTGACCACGCGCTCCGACGGCGGCAGGAATTCTTCAAAGCTGTGTGGATCGAACAGCTGCTGCAAGCGTTCGCGCGCGTTCGCCTCCTGATAGCTGCTCATTACGATCCTCCCAACATGGTCTGCACCGCCTGGTCCATACGCAAGCTGACGACAGCCGGCGTGGCGCCCATGTCGTTGATGGATATGCGGGTATCGGCCAGCAGCCAGCGCTGGTGGAAGTCGCGCATCACCGCCTCCCAGATCGGCCCGAAGCCGACGGCGGCGGTGGTGATTTCGATGGCGCAGGCGCCGGCCAGGTCGGCCGGTTCGATCAGCACTTCCAGGTTGCCGGAACCGACCACGCCCACCACCTGCGGCGCGGCCTTCAGCCGCTGCGTGCCTTGTTCGAATCGATAGTTCAGTGTTTCCATAGTCAGCTCCCTACCAGTTGCGGAAACGCTTGGGCGGCTGGTACAAACCGCCCGATGCGCGCACCAGGTCTTTCATATTGCGGGCGGCCAGCAGGTCGCGCGTGGCCATGCGTTTGTCGATGCCCAGGTCCTCCGCGCGCTGGATGATGCCCCGGTCGCGCAGGTTCTCCACCATCCGCTTGTCGCGCGCCAGGCCGACCGGCGTGTAGCCCGCCACGCCGCGTATCGCCTGCTCGCGTTCCTCGTCGGTGCGGCACATCAGCAGGTTGGCGATGCCTTCCTCGGTCAGGATGTGGCTGACATCATCGCCGTAGATCATCACCGGCGGTATCGCCATCTTGGCCTGCTCCATTAGCTCCCACGCATCGAGCTTCTCGACGAAGGCAGGCTGCATATGCTCGCGGAAGGTTTCCACCATCTGCACCACCAGCTTCTGGCCGCGCGGGATGGTGTTGCGGCCCGCGCGCGCCTGCTCGCCCGCCTTCAGCCACGCAGGACTGGCGTGGCGCCGTCCGCGCGCGTCCGCGCCCATGTTGGAGGCGCCGCCGAAGCCGGAGATGCGGCCGGCGGTGGCGGTCGACGAATTGCCCTGCAAGTCGATCTGCAGCGTCGAGCCGATGAACATGTCGCAAGCATAGTGGCCGGCGGCTTGGCACATGGCGCGGTTGCTGCGCATGGTGCCGTCCGGGCCGATGGCGAAGACGTCCGGCCGCGCATGGATGTAGTCCTCCATGCCCAGCTCCGAGCCGAAGGAATGCACCGACTGCACGAAGCCCGCCTCGATCGCCGGGATCAGCGCCGGATGCGGATTGAGTGCCCAGTGCTTGCCGATCTTGCCGCGCAGGCCAAGCGACTCGGCGTAGGTCGGCAGCAGCAGCTCGATGGCGGCAGTGTCGAAGCCGATGCCGTGGTTCAGGCGCTGGACGCCATACTCGGCGTAGATGCCCTTGATCGCCATCATCGCCATCAGCACCTGGATCTCGGAGATCTGCGCCGGATCGCGGGTGAACAGCGGCTCGATATAGTAGGGGCGCGGCGACTGCACGACGAAATCCACCCAGTCGCCCGGCACGTCCACGCGCGGCAGGGTGTCCACGATGCGGTTGACCTGCACGATGACGATGCCCTGCTTAAAGGCGGTGGCTTCGACGATGGCCGGCGTGTCCTCGGTGTTCGGTCCGGTGTACAGGTTGCCGTGGCGGTCCGCCGCCTCCGCCGCGATCAGGCAGACGCGCGGCGGCAGGTCGATGAAGTAGCGGCTGAACAGCTCCAGGTAGGTGTGGATGGCGCCGATATTGAGCTTGCCGGCGGAAGCCAGCCGCGCCACGCGCACCGCCTGCGGGCCCGAGAACGAGAAGTCCAGCCGCGAGGCGACGCCGCGCTCGAACACGTCCAGGTGCTCCGGCAGCGCCAGCACCGACTGCAGCATGTGCAGGTTGTTGATGCGCGCCGGGTCCAGGTTGGCCAGCGCATGGCCGAGGAAGTCGGCCTGCTTCTGGTTGTTCCCTTCCAGGCAAACGCGGTCGCCGCACTCCAGCGCCGCGTGCAGCAGGTCGGCGATGCGCGCGGCCGGCAGGCTTTTGCCGTCCAGGTCATTCCCCAGGTCGGTGCGCGCCCGCTGCAAGCGCGCGGCGCGATTCTGCTGCAAGGTGTTCCAGTTCATTTTATTTTGCTCCCATGATCATGTCCGGCAGGCCGGTGGAAATGGACGGGAACAGGCATAGTAGCAGCACCGCCACGAACATCAAAATCAGGAACGGGAATACGCCCCACACCACATCCTTGAGCGGGATGTCGGGCGCGATGTTCTTGATGACGAAAATGTTCAGGCCCACCGGCGGGTGGATCAGGCCCATCTCCATCACCACCGTCATCACGATGCCGAACCAGATCAGGTCAAAGCCGGCGTCCTTCAGTGGCGACAGGATGATGGGCGCGGTCATCAGGATGATCGACACCGGCGGCAGGAAGAAGCCGAACACGATCACCATCAGCAGGATCACCGCCAGCAGCAGCCATTTCGACAAATGCAGGCTGACCACCCACGCGGCGGCGGACTGGCTGATGTGCAGGTAGCTCATCACGTACGAATAGAATAGCGACATGCCGATGATCAGCAACAGCATCGTCGATTCCTTGATCGAGGAGCTGAGGATGGGCGACAGGTCCTTCGGCCGCCACACGCCGTAGATCGCGGCCAGCAGCACCAGCGCCAGCAAGGCGCCCAGGCCGGCCGTCTCGGATGGCGTGGCGAAGCCGCCGTACAGCGCGACCATCACGCCGATCAGCAGGATGATGAAGGGCAGCACGCGCGGCAGCATTTCCACCTTCTGCGCCAGCGTGTAGTGCTCGTCCTCGAGATAGGCCGACTTGGCGCCGCCCTGTTGGTAGATGACCAGCGCGGCCTTGTATTCCTTGTGCGCGCGGTAGACGGCATAGCCGGCGAACAGCAGCACCAGCAGCACGCCGGGGCCTATCCCGGCCAGGAACAGGCGGCCCAGCGACTGCTCGGCGGCGACCGCGTACAGGATCATGGTGATCGACGGCGGCAGCAGGATGCCCAGCGTGCCGCCGGCGGCGATGATGCCGGCCGCGAAACCGGGCGAGTAGCCACGGCGGCGCATCTCGGGGATGCCGGCCGAGCCGATGGCCGAGCAGGTGGCGGGCGACGAGCCGGCCATCGCCGCGAACAGCGCGCAGGCGAACACGTTGGCGATGCCCAGGCCGCCCGGTATCTTGTGCATCCATGTGTGGATGGCGGAGTACAGGTCCTTGCCGGCCGGGGATTTGCCGATGGCCGCGCCCTTCAGGATGAACAGGGGGATGGACAGCAGCGTGATCGACGCCATCTCCTCGTACACGTTCTGGGTGATCGTGTCGAGCGAGGAGGGCGGCATGCAGAAGTACATGAAGCCGGTGGCCACCACGCCCAATGCGAAGGCGATCGGCATCCCGGAGAACATCACCACCAGGGTGACGGCGCCGTACAGGGCGCCAAGGGTCAGGTCGCTCATGCCGCGCGCTCCGATGAAGACTTGTTTGTCATGCGTGCCAGCGTTTGCAGCACGATCTGCAGCGTAAGGATGCTCATCCCGGCGGCCATCATGGCGTAGGGTATCCACAGCGGCGGGGCGAAGGTCGAGGAGGTGGTCTGGCCGTCGACCCAGGCTTCATGGAACAGCGTCCACGACTTCCACGAGAAGAAGGCGCAGAAGAGCGCTGACACCACGTCCACCATGAACAGCCGCGCCGCGTTCACGCGCGCCGGCAGCAGCGAGGCCAGCGCCTCGATGCCGATATGGCCACGGTGCGATTGCACGTAGGCGGTGCAGAAGAAGGTCACGCCGACCAGCATGAACACTGACGCCTCGTCCTGCCAGTCGGTGGGCGCCTGGAAGAAGTAGCGCGACACCACCGAGTAGGTCAGCACGAGGGCCGTCAGCACCAGCGCCACCATGGACACCAGCATCAGCCCTTGATTGAGCTTGTTCAGCAGCGCGGTGGCCAGCGCCACGGCAGCGTTGTCGGGCGGAGCGGCCGCGCGCGGCGGCTCCAGCTCTATGCCGTGGCTCACAGCGTCTTCTCCGCCAGCTTGAGCAGCTTGGCGCAGCTTTCATTGCGTTCGCCGTAATCCTTCCAGGCGGTGGTGCGGGCGATGGCCTGCCATTTTTTCAGCGCGGCCGGATTCAGGTCCACCACCTTGGCCTTGGCCTTGGCGTAGACGTTGGCCACGGCCGTGTCGTCGGCCTTGGCGGAGGCCAGCGCGAAAGCTTCCATCTCGGCGCCGACGGCCATGATGGTGGCTTGCTGTTCCTTGGTCAGGCGGTCGAAGACGGCCTTGGACATCATCAGCGGCTCGAACATGAACCAGTAGGCGCCCGCACGGCCGGTGGTCAGCGCTTTCGACACTTCCTCCAGCCGGAACGAGATCAGCGAGGTGGAGGAGGTCAGCGCGGCCTCCATCGCGCCGGTCTGCATGGCGGCGTAGATCTCGTTGGACGGCAGCGACACCACGGCGGCGCCGGCGGCCTTGAGGATCAGGTCCATCTCGCGCGAGCCGCCGCGTATCTTCATGCCCTTGGCGTCGTCCGGATCGATCACCGGCTTGGTGCGCGATGCCACGCCGCCGGCCTGCCAGATCCAGCTCACCAGCACGATGCCTTTCTCGTTCAGGATGCGGCTCAACTCCTTGCCCACTTCGGCGTTCTTCCAGCCGTAGGCCTGTTCGTAGGACGTCACGAGGCCGGGCATCAGGCCGATGTTCACTTCCGGGACCTCGCCGCCGGCGTACGACAGCGGCACCAGCGACATGTCCAGCGCGCCCTTGCGCATGGCCGAGAACTGGGCGTTGGTCTTCATCAGCGAGGAGCCGGGATAGATCTCGAATTTGAGGCTGCCCTTGCTGCGCTTTTCCACCTCGGCGGCGAACATGCGCGTCAGGCGGTCGCGGAAATCGCCGTCGGTGACCGTCCCGCCGGGGAACTGGTGCGAGATCTTGAGGGTGGTGCTCTGCGCCCATGCCGGTTGCAGCAACAACGGGCTGGCGGCAAGGGCGGCCAGTACGGACCTGCGGGTGATTACGCTCATGTTGTCTCCAAGGTGTAAGTCAAATATGCAACGCTTTGTTTTGTGTATACAAGAATATCTTGTTCGAATACATTGTCAAGCTAAATAAGCGACTTATAATGAAGCTTGATATACACAAGGCTGCGAAGACCATGACCACCCATTCCGCCACGTTGCGCGAAGAGATTGAAGAGATGATCGCCATCGGCGAGCTGAAACCGGGCCAGCACCTCGACGAGACCGAGCTGGCCGCGCGCTTTGGCGTCTCCCGCACGCCGGTGCGCGAAACGCTGATCCAGCTGGCTTCCATGGGGTTGGTGGTGATCCGTCCGCGGCGTGGCGCCATCGTCGCGGAGCTGGGGCCGCAGCAGCTGGTGGAGATGTTCGAGGTGATGTCGGAACTGGAGGCGACCTGCGGCCGCCTCGCCGCGCGCCGCATGACGCCTGCGGAGCAGCAGGCTTTATTGGCGGCCCACCAGGCCTGCCAGGAGGCGCGCGACGCGCAGGAGCCGGACGTCTACTACTACAAGAACGAGTTGTTCCACGAAGCGATCTACGCCGGCAGCCATAACCAGTTCCTGATCGAGCAGACGCGCAACCTGTACCGGCGCCTGCGGCCTTACCGCCGCCTGCAGCTGCGGGTGCGCGACCGGCTGGCTACGTCCTACCACGAGCATGACGGTGTTGTGCAGGCCATCGTCGGCGGCGACGGCGAACTGGCGGCGCGCCTGCTGCGCGAGCATGTGATGATACAGGGGCAGCGCTTCTCGGACCTGATGGCGTCCCTGCCGCAGCTGCAGCGGGACGCGGCCTAGATTCAGCCGGCCGCGCCGCGTACCATCCGCACCGGCTTGGCCGCGTTGGACGGGGCTTGCGGCAGCATGTCCTGGAGCGTTTGTTTATCCAGCACGGCCAGGAAGGCTTTGGTGGCGTCGTTCAGCGTGTGCTTGAGCGCACAGTCGGACGTCAGCGGGCAGGTGTCGGTCTCGCGGTCGAAGCATTCGGCCATGAAGAAGTCGGTCTCGGTCGCCCGCACCAGCGCGCCGATGTTGATGTCCTTGGGCTCCTTCGCCAGCCGCAGGCCGCCATTGCGGCCCCGCACCGTCTCCACCAGGCCGGATTGACCCAGCTGGTACACCACCTTCATCAGATGGTTCTTCGAGATCGCGTGCATGTCGGCGATGTCCTGGATCGTGACCAGCCGGTCCCGGTGCGCGCTCAGGTACAGCAAGGTACGCAGGGAATAGTCGGTGAAGGATGTCAGGCGCATGGCTCGGAGTGTCTGTTGCAGGTCAATTCACCATTCTACATCCTCACGAAGCTTTACTCCATTTGTTGAAGAATGTCGCGCACGCGCAGCAGGGCGGTGTCGATATCGAGCGTCTCGATGCCGCCGTAGCCGAGGAACAGGCCGGCCTTGGGCGGCGTGAAGGCGTAGAAATTCGACAGCGGGTAGAGGCCGACGTCGGCGCGCCGCGCCAGGCGCCGCAGCAGGTCCAGGTCCAGCGGCTTTTTGCACAGCGCCGCCACGTGGAAGCCGGCGCTGGCCGGCACCAGCTCGAACCACGACGACAGCGGCCCGGCAAACATGGATTGCATGCGCTCGCGCCGCGTCGCGTAGATCTCGCTGCAGCGGCGGATGTGGCGCGACAGGTAGCCGTCCGAAATGAACTTGGCCAGCGCGTGCTGGCTGGCGGTGGCGGTGTGCCAATCGTTCAGGTGCTTGACGGTGAGGGCCGCGTTCAGCACCGCCTCCGGCAGAACCGCGTAGCCGAGCCGCAGCTCCGGCAGCATCACCTTGGAGAAGGTGCCGACAAAGGCCACCACGCCGTGCCGGTCCATGCTCTGCAGCGAATCGGTGGGCCGGCCCTCGTAGCGGAATTCGCTGTCATAGTCGTCCTCGATGATGATGGCGCCGATCTCCAGCGCGCGCGCCAGCAGCGCCTCGCGCCGGGCCACGCTCATCGGCATCCCCAGCGGGAACTGGTGGGCGGGCGTGGTGTAGATCAGCCGCGTGCCTTGCGGGATCTGCTCCACCAGCATGCCTTCGCGGTCGACGCCAATGCCCACCACCTGCGCGCCCTGGCTGGCGAACAGCATGCCCGCGGCCGGATAACCTGGCTCCTCGACCGCCACCACGCAGCCCGGCTCCAGCAGCACGCGGCCCAGCAGGTCCAGCGCCTGCTGGGCGCCGTTGGTGACCACCACATTGTGCGCGGTGCAGACCACGCCGCGCGCGTAGGCGGCATGGTGGGCGATGGCGGCGCGCAGCTCGGCAACGCCTTCGGCCTGGCGGTACATGCCGCCGGTCCTGGCATCCTGGCGCAGGCCGTGCAGAACACAGCGGCGCCAATCGTCGGCGGGGAACAGGCCGGGCGAGATGCAGCCGCCGATGAACTCATGGCGCGAGCGGCCTTCCGGGAACGGGGTGCGCAGCGGTGCGTGCATGGCGTCCCACTTGGCGACGATGGCGGCGCTGGCGAGCTTTCCGGCGTCGTGTCGGCGCGGCCTGGCCTCCACCGGCGCGCTGACAAAGCTGCCCTTGCCGACCTGGCCCAGCACCAGCCGCTCCTGCGTCAGGCGGGTGTAGACATCGGAGACGGTCTTGCGCGACAGGCCTAGCTGCTCGGCCAGCAGGCGGGTGGGCGGCAACTGCTGGCCGTCGGCCAGGCGCCCGCTTCGGATCGAATCGCTCAGCTGGCGATACAGCTGCCCGCTCAAATCCTTCGTGCCCTCGATGACGATGTGAAGTTCCATGTTATGTTTGTGCGGCGCCTGACAGACAATACCCGGCAGTTTGCCATAGACTTGCAAGCCACACAGGAGGAACCATGGACAAGGAAACCGCGCGCCGCCAGTTCGTCAGCGAACTTTGGCAGCGCTATGAGGAGTTGCAACGGTGGGCGGAAGAGAATTGGCCGGACAAGGAACATCCGCTGTCCAGCGCGGATTTTGTCGAGAGCCGCAAGGAGATACTGGGCCTGCGCAATCCCGCGCAGGCGCCGGGCCGGCCGCCGTCGACCGGCGCCCAAGGCGACGCCCGTGAGCCGGAGCAGGGCGGCGCTCAATACATCGACGTGAACCCGACGCCCTGGCCGTGAGCCGCGCGGCCTAGTGCGTGACCGGCTTGCCGGTCTGCGCCAGCAGCCAGGCGATGACGCTGATGACCAGGCTGGCGAGCACGCCCCAGGCCAGCTTCAGCGCGCTGTCGAACAGCAGCGGCGCCACCAGGCCGGACACCAGTGCAAACAGCAGCATCTGGATGAAGGACTGCATCGACGCCGCCAGCCCGCTGTTGTTGGGGAAGTACTCCAGCGCGATCAGCGACAGGGGCGTCATCGACAGCGCCAGGCCGAAGGAGTAGATAAACAGCGGCAGCACCGCGTACGGCACGGCGGCCACGAAGGCGCTGTTGTAGGCCACGTTGATGACGCCGGAGGCGATCATGACCGCGAAGCCCATCCACACCTGCGCGCCGCGCGAGAACCTGTGCGCGAACTTGCCCGACAGCGCGGAGCCGATCACCATGCCGCTGATCAGCGGCACGAACATCCATGCGAACGCGGTTTCCGGCAGGTGCAGGATGTTCATCACGAAGTAGGCGGCAGAGCCGATATACAGCGCCACGCCCGCGAAGCTCATGCCGACCGCGATCGACAGCAGCAGGAAGTGGTGGTGGCACAGCACCTTCCAGTAGTTCGCGGCGATCACGCCGAGGTGGAACGGATGGCGGTCCTTGACGGCCAGGCTCTCGGGCAGCGCGCGCTGCACGGCGATGAACATCAGGATGCCGAAGCCGCTGAGGAACCAGAAGATCGAGCGCCAGCCGAAGCTCACCTGCAGCCAGCCGCCCAGCACCGGTGCGATGGCCGGCGCCAGGCCGAAGATCATCATGATGTGCGACAGGATCTTCTGCGCGGCGACGCCGGAGAAGCGGTCCTGCACGATGGCGCGGCCGACCACCGAGCCGGCGCCTGCGGCCAGGCCCTGCACGATGCGGCAGGCCAGCAGCACGCCGATGGACTGCGCCATCGCGCCGACGATGGAGGCGCCGATGTACAGCACCAGCGACACCAGGATCACCGGGCGGCGGCCGAAGGAGTCGGACAGCGTGCCGTAGAACAGCATCATGAAGGCGAAGCAGAACAGGAACATGCTCAGGGTCTGCTGGATCAGCATCGGGCTGGCGTCGAAGGCCAGGGCGATGGCGGGGAACGACGGCAGGTACGTGTCGATGGCCAGCGGCCCGACCATACTCAGGCCGGCCAGCAGCAGTGTCAGCAAAATATTCATGAAAGGCGTATTGTTCTGTGAGCCGAGCATTTTACGCGATATGCGGCCATCGCATATCCAAGGGCAAAATCATTCCTTTGCCTTGCTGCCGGCGTTTTTATAATTCGAGACACTATGACTATCGATACCTATGATGGAACCGGCGTCAAGCCGTCGCACTGGAACCTGGACGGCGTGATCGAGCAGCTGCGCGTGTCGCGTGAGGCCACGCACAACATCCGCCATCACGGCAAGGTGCGCGAGCTGCCGTCGCGCGAGGCGCTGACGATCATCGTCAACGGCCTGTCGGCGGTGCTGTTCCCGACGCACTACGGGCGCCCCAACCTGACCGACGAGAGCATCGACTACTTCGTCGGCGACACGCTCAACACCACCTTGAACCGCCTGACGGAGCAGGTCCGGCGCGGCCTGCAGTTCTCGCTGGACGACGCGCCCGATGATGAGGAAGCGCTGACGCGGCAGGCGCACGCCATCACGCGCGAATTCGCGGCCGGCCTGCCGGGCATCCGCGGGTTGCTGGTGTCCGATGTTCAGGCGGCGTTCTCGGGCGATCCGGCGGCGACGTCGGTGGCCGAGATCATGCTGTGCTACCCGGGCACCATCGCCATCCTGTACTACCGGCTGGCGCACAGCCTGCACCGGCTTGGCTCGCCCTTCCTGGCGCGGCTGATTTCGGACATCGGCCATTCGTTGACCGGGATCGACATCCATCCGGGCGCGCAGATCGGCGGCAGCTTCTTCATCGACCACGGCACCGGCGTGGTGATCGGCGAGACCGCGATCATCGGCCAGCGCGTGCGCCTGTACCAGCATGTGACCCTGGGCGCCAAGCGCTTCCCGGCGGACGAGCAGGGCGCCTTGATCAAGGGCGTGCCGCGCCATCCCGTGGTGGAGGACGACGTGGTGATCTACGCCGGCGCGACCATCCTGGGCCGCATCACCATCGGCGCCGGTTCAACCATCGGCGGGAATGTGTGGCTCACGCAAAGCGTGCCTCCGGGGAGTAATGTGTCTCAAGCGCAGATGCGGAGCGATTAGGGTATGCTTTTGGTTTGTATAGGCATGGAGATTTTTGAATGACGGAACAATCCCAATATGTGCCGCCGAAAGTCTGGGTCAATGAAGCACCCTCCGGCGGCACGTTTGCAAGCATTAACCGCCCGGTCGCGGGTCCCACCCATGAGAAGGAACTGCCGGTCGGGAAGCACCCCCTGCAGCTCTACTCACTGGGCACGCCGAATGGCGTGAAGGTGACGATCATGCTGGAAGAGCTGCTGGCCGCCGGGCACACCGGCGCCGAATATGACGCATGGCTCATCCGCATCAATGAAGGCGACCAGTTCTCCAGCGGCTTTGTCGAGATCAATCCGAACTCGAAGATCCCGGCGATGGTCGACCGCAGCGGCGCGCAGCCGTTGCGCGTGTTCGAATCCGGCTCGATCCTGGTGTACCTGGCCGAGAAGTTCGGCGCCTTCCTGCCGAAGGAACTGGCGGCGCGCACCGAGACCTTGAACTGGCTGTTCTGGCAGATGGGTTCCGCGCCGTTCCTGGGTGGGGGCTTCGGCCACTTCTACGCCTACGCGCCGGAAAAGCTGGAGTATCCGATCAACCGTTACGCGATGGAGGTCAAGCGTCAGCTCGACGTGCTCGATCGCCAGCTGGCCCATCATCGCTACGTCGCGGGCGACGAGTACACCATCGCCGACATGGCGATCTGGCCGTGGTACGGCGTTCTGGTGCTCGGGAAGATTTACGGCGCTGGCGAATTCTTGTCGGTGCACGAGTACAAAAACGTCAAGCGCTGGGCCGACGATGTCGCCGCACGTCCTGCGGTGGTTCGCGGCCGCAAGGTCAACCGCACATTCGGAGAGCCGGAAGAGCAGGTGCCCGAGCGGCACGATGCGAAAGACCTTGATTAATCAAATTGTGTTATTTAAAACATTTCTAGGCGCACTTGATGTTTCCGTAATATAATGTTATTTCTATAACTTAACGGAAATTTCCATGCGCCGCATTGCACTTGGTTTAATCAGCCTCTTTCTGAGCGCCTCGGCGTCCGCCGAAATCCTCACGTTCGAATATACGGGCGTGATCAACACTTTACGCGAAACCATCGGCAATGGCAGCAGCCATGCCATTGTATCGAGCAGCAAGATACCAGGAGGTGTCCGGGTAGGTGATGATTTCCATGGCACTTTCTCTCTCGACACGAACTCCGAACAGTCTACTTGGAATCAGACGAATGCGTATTACTACAATTGGGCCGGTGCGCTGGGATTGACAAGCATTACTTTTGATAAAAGTGGCACGACCAGCGCTACGCCTTATGCCGCAAACAACGTTTCGATAATTAATAGCAATCTCGGCTATTCCGACCGTGTGTACATTGAAGCGCGTGCCTCGGTTTCCCCCGGTGTCGCAAGCAATCAGCGCCTCAGTTTTGAATTCGTTTCGGATAACGGGAGCACCTTGACCAGTCTGGCAATGCCGACCCATTTCAATGTGGACGATTGGAACACGGCCGAGGCCGGTTTGGATTGGTACTCGGATAACGGGCACATCAACATGACCGGCATGTTGACCAGCGTGACCCGGGTATCGGCCGTACCGGAGCCAGAATCGTACCTGATGCTGCTGGCAGGTTTCGCTTTGGTGTCGGGCGTTGTCGCGCGCAAGAAGAAACAGATCAGCTAAGTCGTCCGGCTGGAGTGGACAACAGCGCCGCCGAACAAGGCGGCGCTTCGCTTTTAGGCGGCCGGTGAGGCGATCTTACTTGCCCGGCTTGGCCGCGCCGCCGGCTTCCAGCGCCAGCTGGTCTTCGGTCTTCGAGTAGTCGGGGAAGTATTTGTTGGTCACGGCCAGGAACTCGCGCGAGCGGTAGGCCGCCGCGATGTCCTTGGCGAACTGCTTGTCCTTGTCGGCCGCGCGGATCGCCACCAGGTTGATGTAGTTGGACGAGATCTTCTCGGTCAGCAGCGCTTCCTTGAGCTTCATGCCCGAGGCCAGCGCGTAGTTCCCGTTGACGAAGGAGTAGTCGGTGTCCTGCAGGGAGCGCGGCAGCTGCGCGGCCTCCAGCGCGATCAGCTTGACCTTCTTGACGTTGACGGCGATGTCCTTCTCCGATGCCTTCACCGGATCGAACTTCTCGCGCAGCTTGATCCAGCCCAGTTGATCCAGCATGACCAGCGCGCGCGCCTGGTTGGTCGGGTCGTTCGGCATCGCGACGGTGGTGCCTTCCTTCGCCTCGGCCAGCGTCTTGTGCTTCTTGCTGTAGATGGCGATCGGCGCGGTCGGGATCTTCACCAGGTCGGCCAGCGCCAGCTTGTTCTTGGCCGCGAACTCGTTCAGGTAGACGATGTGCTGGAACACGTTGGCGTCCAGCGAACCCTCGGCCAGCGCGAAGTTCGGCTGGATGTAGTCGTTGAACTCCACCAGCTTCACTTTATAACCCTGCTTTTCCAGGATAGGCTTGATACCCAGTTTGATCTGGTCCGCATACGGGCCGGAGCTGGTGCCGATCACCAGTTCTTTCGGATCCTTGGCGTAGGAGGGCGCGGCGATGCCGAGGGCGATGGTCAGTGCGGCCAGCAGCAGGTTGCGGCGAGTTGCGTTCATATGTGTTCCTTTGATTAGCGTTTGTCTAGGCGTTTGGCGATGCGGTTGCCGGTGAACTGGATCAGCTGCACCATGGCGATCAGGATGGCGACGGTGGCGACCATGATGTCGGTCTCGAAGCGGTAGTAGCCGTAGCGGATGGCGAGGTCGCCGATGCCGCCGCCGCCCACCACGCCGGCCACGGCGGAATAGGACAGGAAGCTGATCGACAGCACGGTCAGCGCCAGCACCAGGCCGGAGCGGGCCTCCACCAGCAGCACGCGCAATACGATCTGCAGTTCCGACGCGCCCATGGCGTGGGCGGCTTCGATTACGCCGCGCGGCACTTCACGCAGGTTCTGTTCGACCATGCGGGCGAAGTAGGGCACGGCGGCGAAGGACAACGGCACGGCGGCGGCCAGCGGGCCGATCGAGGTGCCGGCGATGATGCGCGTGAACGGCACCAGCGCCACCAGCAAAATGATGAACGGGAAGGAGCGCACCACGTTCACCAGCCATCCAAGCACCAATGCCACCGGGCGGTTTTGCAGCGACTGGCCGTCCGCCACCAGGAACAGCAGGATGCCGAGCGGGCCGCCGATCAGCACCGCGGCGGTCAGGCCGATGCCGAGCATGGTCAGCGTTTGTCCGAGGGCGGTCCACATCTCCGGCAGCATGGCGATGATGGCGTCGAGCGAGGCGAGATATTCAGACATAGGCGGCCTCCGTGCCGATAGTGTTGGCGGTGTTGGCGGCCAGTGCGCTGGCGGCGCCGTGCTGCGCCAGTTCGCGGCCCAGCGCGGTCTTGCGCGGCTCGGCCAGGCTTGCGGTGTCGTCCAGCGCGAATTGTTCGGCGATCGCGCCATCCTCGATGACGGCCACGCGGTTGCAGATCTCGCCCAGCACCGACAACTCGTGGCTGACGATGACGATGGTGACGTTCAGGCGGCGGTTGATGTCGCGCAGCGTGGCGAGCAGCGCGCGCGTGGTCTCGGCGTCCAGCGCGGAGGTGGGCTCGTCGCATAGCATGACGGCCGGTCCGCTGGCCAGCGCGCGGGCGATGGCGACGCGCTGCTTCTGCCCACCCGACAGCTGCGCCGGATAATTTGCGGCCTTGCCGCTCAACTCCACCAGTTCCAGGCATTCATTGACGCGGGCCGTGATCTGCGCCGGCGTGTGGCCGCCGTGGATGCGCAGCGGGAAGGCGACGTTGTCGAACACGGTGGCGTTTTGCAGCAGGTTGAACTGCTGGAAGATCATGCCGATATTGCTGCGCGCATCGCGCAGTTCGCGCTTGGACAGCGCGGTCAATTCGCGGCCGTCGACAAACACGCGGCCGCTGTCCGGCCGCTCCAGCAGGTTAAACAGGCGCAGCAAGGTCGACTTGCCGGCGCCACTTTTGCCGATCAGGCCGAAGATATCGCCGGCATTCACTTCCAGGGAAACGTCGCGGACCGCGTGGAACGCGCCGCCGTCGGGCAGCGCAAAGGTTTTACTCGCATGATCGATGCGAATCAGAGGTGTAGTCATCAGGAATAAGCGGTTGGTACCGGTTGTAAGGTTCCGGTTCGCGCAGTATCGCATCTGCGGCTCATGCGGCAAACGAAGTTATTTCGCTTTCTATATGCCTAAAAATTATAAAGAAGAAAGCGCATATCAAAACGTAAAACTATTCGTTTTGATTTCACTTGTGCGGAATTAATCTGGCTTCCACGAACAACACAGGGAGCAGCAATGAGTGTACTTCTGATAGGCGGCAGTCCCGCAGTCCCTTCAAGCACCGGCCGTTTGCTGGATCACGTGGGCCAGAAGCTGTCCACCCAGGGCCACTGGCGCAGCACCCTGCAAGTGCGCGACCTGCCGGCGCGCGCGCTGCTGCATGCCGATACGTCGGACCTGGCGATCAAGCGCGCGCTGGCCGCGGTGGCCGCCGCCGACGCCATCGTCATCGCCACGCCGGTGTACAAGGCGTCGTTCACCGGCATCCTGAAAGGCTTTCTCGACCTGCTGCCGCAGGATGGCCTGGCGGGCAAGCTGGTGCTGCCGCTGGCCATCGGCGGCAGCCAGTCGCACATGCTGGCGCTGGACTACGCGCTGCGGCCGGTGCTGCATGCGCTTGAGGCGCGCCAGGTGCTGGCCAGTGTCTACGCCACCTCGCAGCAACTGGTCTGGAGCGAGGATGGTGGCTTGACGATCGATCCGGCCGTCGCCTGGCGCCTGGACGCCGGTATCGAGGATTTGTCGTCCGGCCTGCAGGCGCTGGCCGGACGCACTGAAGAAGCGTACGTGGCGCCGCTGCAGCCGGTACGCCTGGCACGCTGATCATCACAACAAAGGAACTCCATGAGCATCGAACAAAAACGCGCATCGCGCCGCCACACACTGGGCCTGCTGTTCGCGGCGGGCGTATTCGCGGCCGGCGCGCCGTCGTCCGCCAGCGCGCAAGCCAGGCAGGAAGTCCGCATCGGCTACCAGAAATACGGCACGCTGACTTTGTTGAAAGGACGCGGCACGCTGGAGCAGCGCCTGGCCGCCAAGAACGTCAGCGTCAAATGGACCGAGTTCCCGGCTGGCCCCGTGCTGCTGGAAGGGCTCAACGTCGGCAGCATCGACTTCGGCACCGTCGGCGAGGCGCCGCCCATCTTTGCGCAGGCCGCGGGCGCCAACCTGGTTTATGTCGGCAACGAGCCGCCGTCCCCGTCCAGCGAGGCGATCGTCGTGCCCAAGGATTCGAAGATCCGCAGCCTGGCGGACCTGAAGGGCAAGAAGGTGGTGCTGAACAAGGGCTCCAACGTGCACTACCTGCTGGTCAAGGCATTGGAGAAGGCCGGCCTGGCGTACAAGGATGTCCAGGCGATCTACCTGCCGCCGGCCGACGCGCGCGCCGCCTTCGAACGCGGCACCGTGGATGCCTGGGTGATCTGGGACCCGTTCCTGGCCGCCGCCGAGAAGCAGCTCGGCGCGCGCGTGCTGGCCGATGGCAAGGGCCTGGTATCAAACCACCAGTTCTACCTGGCCTCGCGCAGCTACGCGGAGAAGAACCCGGAAATCGTCCGCATCGTGCTCGACGAAATCGCCAGGGTGGACGAGTGGGGCGCCAGGAACCAGAAGGAAGTCGCCGCCATTCTCGCCGCGCAGACCGGCCTGGATGTGGACGTGGTGGCGCTGGCAGCCTCGCGCTATGCCTACGGCGTCAAGCCGGTCAACGCCGCCGTGATCGAGCAGCAGCAAAAGGTGGCGGACGCCTTCTCCAACCTGAAACTGATCCCGAAAGCCATCTTGGTCAAAGACGCGCTATAAGGAAGCCATCATGTCCCTGAATATTTTCTGGTTCATCCCCACGCACGGCGACAGCCGCTACCTCGGCACCTCGAAGGGAGCGCGCCCGGTCGATGCCGACTATCTGCGGCAGTGTGCGGTCGCCGCCGACACGCTGGGCTACGACGGCGTGCTGCTGCCCACCGGCCGCTCCTGCGAGGACGCCTGGGTGGTGGCCTCGTCGCTGATCGGCGCGACGCGCAAGCTCAAGTTCCTGGTGGCGATCCGTCCGGGCCTGACCACGCCGGGGCTGGCGGTGCGCATGGCCGCGTCATTCGACCGTTTGTCCAACGGACGCCTGCTGATCAACGTCGTCACCGGCGGCGACCAGGGCGAGCTGGAAGCGGACGGCCTGTTCGCCGACCACGCCAAGCGCTACGAAATCTCGGATGAATTCATCCGCGTGTGGCGCGCCTCGTTGTCCGGCGAGGGCGGCGAGGCCGGCTACGATTTCGAGGGCAAGCATATCAAGGTCAAGGGCGCGAAGACGCTGTATCCGGCGGTGCAGAAGCCGCATCCGCCGCTGTACTTCGGCGGCTCGTCGGAACCGGCGCACGCGCTGGCGGCCGAGCAGATGGACGTCTACCTGACCTGGGGCGAACCGCCGGCCGCCGTGGCCGAGAAGATCGCCGACATCCGCGCCCGCGCCGCCGCGCATGGCCGCACCGTGAAGTTCGGGATCCGCCTGCACGTGATCGTCCGCGAGACCAACGAGGCGGCGTGGCGCGCGGCCGAGGAGTTGATCAGCCATCTGGACGACGACATTATCGCCAAGGCGCAGGCGGCGTTCGGCAAGATGGATTCGGTGGGGCAGCAGCGCATGGCCGCGCTGCACGGCGGGCGGCGCGACAAGCTGGAAGTGTCGCCCAACCTGTGGGCCGGTGTGGGCCTGGTGCGCGGCGGCGCCGGCACCGCGCTGGTGGGCGATCCGCAGACGGTGGTGGCGCGCATCCAGGAATACGCGGACCTGGGCATCGAGACCTTCATCTTCTCCGGCTACCCGCACCTGGAGGAATCGTACCGCTTCGCCGAGCTGGTGTTCCCGCTGCTGGGCAAGGGCAGGGCGGCTGGCGAACAGTCTCTGAGCGGTCCGTTCGGCGAGGTGATGGCCAACACCATTGTGCCGAAGAAGGCGGCGTGACATGCGTACCACCGCACCGCGTTCCAACGCCTTCGCGCCGTGGATACTGCCGCTGTTGCTGGTCGCCGGCTGGCAGGCGGCGTCGCAACTGGGCTGGTTGTCCAGCCGCATCCTGCCGGCGCCATGGGCGGTGGCCAGGGCCTTCTGGACCTTGGCCGTCTCCGGCGAGCTGTGGCTGCACCTGCGCGCCAGCCTGTGGCGCGCGGTCAGCGGCTTTGCCTTCGGTGCCGGCGCGGGGCTGGCGCTTGGCCTGCTGACCGGCAGCGTGCGCCGCGCCGAAACGCTGCTCGACACCACGCTGCAAATGGTGCGCAACATCCCGGCGCTGGCCCTGATCCCGCTGGTGATCCTGTGGTTCGGCATCGATGAAACGGCCAAGCTGTTCCTGCTGGCGGTCGGCGTGTTCTTCCCCGTGTACCTGAACACCTTCCACGGCATCCGCTCCGCCGACCATGGCTTGATCGAGATGGCGCGCAGCTACGGCCTGTCCGGCTGGCCGCTGTACCGCGACGTGATCCTGCCGGCCGCGCTGCCTTCCATCCTGGTGGGGGTGCGCTTTTCGCTTGGCCTGGTGTGGGTGCTGCTGATCGTCGCCGAAACCATCTCGGCGCAGGCGGGCATCGGCTACATGACCATGAACGCCCGCGAATTCCTGCAGACGGACGTGGTTCTGGTGGGCATCCTGCTGTATGCCTTGCTGGGCAAGCTGGCCGACCTGCTGTCGCGCGGGATGGAGCGGCACTTCCTGCGCTGGAATCCCGTTTACCGTTGACGAAGGAGACCCCATGCATATCTCGACCGCTTTATTCGACATCGGCCATGCCGTGAACCGCCAGCCGGCCGTCCCAACGCCCGCCAGGCGGCAGGGCGTGTCCCTCGCGCTGGACGGCGTCAGTAAATCGTTCGGCGCGCGGCCGGTGCTGAGCGATGTGCGGCTGGAACTGCGCGCCGGCGAATTCGTCGCGGTGGTCGGCCGCAGCGGCTGCGGCAAAAGCACGCTGCTGCGCGCCATCGCGGGATTGGACGGCGCCGACGCCGGCAGCGTCGTCATCGGCAACGGCAGCATCGCGGCCAGCGTCCGCATCATGTTCCAGGAGGCGCGGCTGCTGCCGTGGAAATCGGTGCTGGAGAATGTGGCAATCGGCCTGCCGCACGCGCTGAACGCGGCGGCGGCCACGCTGGCCACCGTGGGCCTGGCCGACCGCGCCGACGACTGGCCGGCGGAATTGTCGGGAGGCCAGCGGCAGCGGGTGGCGCTGGCGCGCGCCTTGCTGCACGAGCCGCAGTTGCTGCTGCTGGACGAGCCACTGGGAGCGCTCGACGCGCTGACCCGCATCGAGATGCAGCAGCTGATCGAGGCGCTGTGGCAGACGCGCGGCTTCACCGCCGTGCTGGTCACGCACGATGTGCAGGAGGCGCTTGCCCTGGCCGACCGCGTGGTGCTGATCGAGGAGGGCCGCATCACGCTGGATCTGAAAGTGGATTTGCCGCGTCCGCGCGCACGCGGCAGCGCGCCATTCGCGGCGCTGGAGCAGCGGCTGCTGGGCCGCATCCTGCATCAACCGGGCGCCGTGGCCGCCGCTGCCTGACATGCCCTCCGTGGCCGCATTACTCCGCCGGGTAGTGCGGCCACCGGCCTTATGGCAGATCGTTGTTCGACGCCTGCCGCGTTATCATTCCCACATGAGTCGCCGGATTTATGATCGATTTTATCGATAGTAAGGCGGTAAATTTTTCGTTTTACAACTTTAAATGTGACGAGCATAATCGCTTCACTCGAAGACATGCACCAGGCGCTGGCATAGGTCCGGTCGAGTTCTTAACCCTTGTTCCCACATTCTGGAGTCCTACTAATGAAAAAAATCTTCGCCCTGCTGGTTGCCGCTGGTATCTCGTTGTCCGCCTTTGCCGCGCCGGAAAGCTTCACCTCCGACGCCAACCACACCTTTGCCCGCTTCGAGTACAGCCACTTCGGCTACTCGACCCAGCAAAGCCGCTTCAACAACACGACCGCGAAGATCGTGCTGGACCGCGTCGCCAAGACCGGCTCGGTTGAAGCCGTGATCGATACCAAATCGGTGGACACCGGCTCGAAACTGTTCGACGGCCACATCCAGGGTGAAGACTTCCTGGACACCGCAAAGTTCCCGACCATCACCTACAAGTCGACCAAGTTCAACTTTGACGGCGACAAAGTGGCGTCGATCGACGGCAACCTGACCATCAAGGGCGTGACCAAGCCAGTCAAGCTGACCGTCACCCACATGCAGTGCATGGATCACCCGATGCTGAAGAAACTGGCTTGCGGCGCCAACGCCACCGCCACCATCAAGCGTACCGAATTCAACGCCGGTAAATACGCACCTTACGTCGGCGACGACGTAACCCTGACTTTCGCAGTCGAATCCATCAAGGACTAATCGAACTGAGCCTGGCTCAATTCATTAGCTTCTGATGTGGGCTGGCGCGGTACTGATAACTGGTACCGCGCCGGCCCGTTTATTTTTAGGAGCAGCAGCATGACATTGAACCAGCTCGCGGTCGCGGCCGCACTGGCTTGCGCCGGTGTGGCGCAGGCCGCACCAGACCTCATCATCAGCAACGGCAAGATCGCCACGATGACCAAGGAGGGCGCCTTCGCGCAAGCCCTCGCCATCAAGGACGGCAAGATCCAGGCCGTCGGCAGCAACGCCAAGATCCTGAAACTCAAGGCGGCCGGCACCCAACTGATCGACGCCGGCGGTAAGACCGTCATCCCCGGCCTCAACGACTCCCACCTGCACATCATCCGCGAAGGCTTGAACTACAACGCCGAGCTGCGCTGGGACGGCGTGACCTCGCTGAAGAAGGCGCTGCAAATGCTCAAGGAGCAGGCCGCGCGCACGCCGGACGGCGCCTGGGTCAAGGTGGTCGGCGGCTGGAACGAATTCCAGTTCGAGGAAAAGCGCCTGCCGACGCTGGCTGAAATCAATGAAGCGGTGCCGGACAAGCCGGTGTTTATCCTGTACCTGTACGGCCTGGGCTTCCTGAACCAGAAGGGCATCGCCACGCTGGGCTACAACGCCGACACCAAATTCAAGGACGGCGTGGTCGAGCTGGGTGCGGACGGCAAGCCGACCGGCCTGCTGATCGCCAAGCCGAACGCGATGATCCTGTACACCACGCTGGGCAAGACCAATGTGCTGCCGCGCGCGCAGCAGCTCAACTCGACCCAGCAGTACTACACCGAGCTGAACCGCTTGGGCCTGACCAGCGCCATCGATGCCGGCGGCGGCGGGCAAGCCTATCCGGACGATTACGCGGTCAGCCTGGAGCTGGCCAAGAGCGGCAAGCTGACCGTGCGCACCTCCTACTACCTGTTCGCGCAGAAGCCGGGCAAGGAGCTGGAGGATTATCAGCGCTGGCTGACCATGACCAAGCCCGACCACAACGACCACCTGTTCTACGCCAACGGCTACAACACCGAGGGCGGCGGCGAGAATCTGGTGTGGAGCGCGGCCGACTTCGAAAACTTCCTGGAGCCGCGTCCGAACATGCCGCAGCAGATGGAGAGCGAACTGGAGCCGGTGCTGCGCCTGCTGATCAAGAACCGCTGGCCATTCCGCATCCACGCCACCTATGACGAGAGCATAGACCGCGACCTGGCCGTCATCGAAAAGGTCAACAAGGATACGCCGCTGAACGGCCTGCGCTGGTTCTTCGACCACGCCGAGACCATCAGCGACAAGCAGCTGGCGCGGGTAAAGGCGCTGGGCGGCGGCATTGCGGTGCAGAACCGCATGTACTTCCAGGGCGAGCTGTACTGGAAGCAGTATGGCGAGCAGACCCGCCAGATGCCGCCGATTAAAAAAATGCTGGAGTTGAAGATCCCGGTCGGCCTGGGCACGGACGGCACGCGCGTCAGCAGCTACGCGCCGTGGCCGTCGATCTACTGGGCGGTGACGGGCAAGACGGCGGGCGGCCTGCGCGTGTGGCAGCCCAGGGATGTGCTGAGCCGCTATCAGGCGCTCAAGCTGATGACCCAGGGCAGCGCATGGATGAGCGGCGAGGAAAAGCTCAAGGGCACGCTGGCCGCCGGCCAGTACGCCGACCTGCTGATCCTGCCGCAGGATTATTTCTCGATGGCGGCCGAGCAGATCAAGAACCTGGAGAGCAGCCTGACCATCGTCAACGGCAAGGTGGTGTATGCGGCGCAGGAGTTCAAGCAGTACGCGCCGGCCTCGCCTGAAGTGCAGCCGGACTGGAGCCCCGTGAAGTATTACGGCGGCTACCAGAACAAGTAAGTCACACCAGCTGGAACCAGCCCAGCACCGCACCGCCTGCCAGTATCCACAGCAGGTGGATGCGGGTGCGCCAGATCACCAGGCCGGCAGCCACCGACAGCGTCCACAAGGGCCAGTCGGTGGTCCAGTCGCGGTGGGCGCTGCCCAGTATGATCCCGACCGACACCATCAATCCCACCACCACCGGCGCCATGCCCTGCTTGAAGGCGCGCACGCCCAGCAAGTCCCGGTTCTGATGGCCCCAGCGCGCCGCCAGATAGGTCAGCGTGGTGCTCGGCAGCATAATCCCCACCATCGTCACCAGCACGCCGGCCAGCGCCGCCGCGTAGCTGCCTGCGTTCAGGCCGACGTTCCAGCCCATCAAGGCCACGAACAACACGTTCGGCCCCGGCGCCGCCTGGGCGATGGCGATCGAATCGTTGAACTGGGATTGCGTCAGCCAGTGGTGCTCCTCGACCAGAAAGCGGTGCATTTCGGAGGTGGTGGAGATCGCGCCGCCGATCGACATCAGCGACAGCAACATATAGTGGGCGAACAGGTTGACCCAGTCGGCCAGGCTCAGTACCAGTTGCAGGGGGGCGTCGTTCACGGCTGGCGTCCCTTCATTTTCCGATAGGTGAGGGTGACGCCGATGCTGCCCAGGATGAGCAGGGTATAGGCCAGTGGCAGACGCAGCGCCACCACGAACACCACGCACAGCAGCGCAATGGCGGCGTTCAACCACTGCGGCAGCGGATGCCTGCCGAGCGCGGAAGCGAGCTTGAGGCCGGTGGCGGCGATCATGCCGGCCGAGACCGCCGCCATGCCGCGCAGCGCGCCGGTCACACCGGGATGGTTGGCAAAATGGGAGTGCAGCATGGCCAGTCCCAGGACCAGCAGCAGCGGCAGCGTGAGCATGCCGGCCAGGGCGACCATGCCGCCGCGCAAGCCGTAGTAGCGGCTGCCGATCATCAACGCCAGGTTGACCACATTGGGGCCGGGCATGATCTGGGCAACCGCCCATTCCTCGACGAATTCCTCCTGGGTCAGCCAGCGCTTGCGTTCCACCAGTTCGCGTTGCACCACGGCCAGCACGCCGCCGAATCCCTGCAGCGCCAGGATGGTGAAAGAGACGAATAGATCAAGTAGCGACTTGGGGCGGGGGCGGGGCGGATCGATAGGCATGGCTTATTATCGCGCCGGTATTGCCGCCTGTCCATTAGCCCCGCAGCGGGATGAATATTAATTCAGGATTGATAGGAAGCTGACATTGACTTTGCTTCACTGTCGGCCATACTCCCTTAGCATGACGCAGATCAGAGTCCCCGCCACCAACCTTTGCTAAGGATCATGATGAACGTTTCGCTTTTACAGCAACGCAGTGACGAGCAATGCAGTGCTGCGGTCAATCGCGGCATTCAGGTGCAGTCCAGCTTCAACACGGTCTGCGCGATCGAATACATGAAATCCCATAACGTGGATCCACGGGTGATCGAACGGGTGCTATTACACCCCGAACAGCGCCGAGAAGCCCCACATTGAGGCCGCCGCGCACGCCGGTTTCTGGTTTACTTATACACAAACCATGTTGACAAGATTTTTTTTCAAAACGATTTCTTGTCACAATGCGCTGGCTTCCAAGTCATTGATTTCTAAGGGGTTTGAAATTGCCTCTTGGATGGGCAGTTTGTTGAAAACCGCATAGGTAAAGCCTCCCTGCGGTGTCAAGAGGGTGATATCCACATAGATATCCACAGCGTCTGTGGATATCCTCGAAAGTGCTATAACAATCCGCTACTTACAACGGTTTTTTGAGCGCCTGCAGGACGCTCGCGACAACAATGTAGCGGCGCGGCAACTCGGCGCTGGCCGTCACGGTGGCGCGCAGCCGCACTTCCTGGCCGTCGCGGCGCCAGGCGCTGACCACGTCGGTCCACGCTTCGCCTTCCTTCAGCGCTTGCAGCGCGTCGGTCAGCTGGTCCGGCGGGTAGGGCGGCGCATGCAGCAGGCGCGGGTCCGCGCCCTGCAATTCCTCGCGGCTGTACTGGAACACGGTGCAGAATTTGTCATTGACCGTGACGATCTTGCCACGCTCGTCCAGCGTGACGATCACCGCATGCTGGTCCACCGCCGCCAGCAAAGCCCTGGCCTGGTCCAGCTCCTGTTGCAGCGCCTGCGCTTGCCGGTGCGCCTGCTCCAGCCCGGAATAGGCCCGCAGCGACGAGATCACCGTGGTGAACAGTTTGCGCGTGGTCAGGTCAGTCTTGCACCAGAAATCATTGATGTCGTAGTCGAGGATGATGCTGTGTTCCAGCGCCTGTCCCGGCTGGCCGGTGCGCAGCACGATGCGTACCAGGTTGTTGTGCAGGGTGTCGCGGATGTGGCGGGCCACGTTCAGGCCGGCGTCGCTGGTTTCCATGATCACGTCCAGCAGCACCAGCGCGATGTCGGGCGTGGTGCGCAGCGTGGTCAGCGCTTCCTCGCCGCTGTAGGCATGCAGGAAGCTCAGCCGCCGGCCCTGGAAGCAGACGTTGCTCAATGAGAATTTGGTGACCACATGGACATCGACGTCGTCATCGACGATCAGTACCCGCCAGGGGGCCGGCGCGGTGCCTGGCTTGCCTGCCTGGGGCTGGCTTGCCGGCGGTGCTTCATCCTCTATCATCCAATCGGTGTCGTCGTTCTGGTTCATGCGTCAATCCCGCGAGAGGTCGAAGAAGGGAATTGCGGACCTTCACAGTGACACTATTCCTTGCCAGCACTTTTGTCAAAGGATTCCCCGGCGCGTGCGCGCTATCCCTACTTATGCACAAAAAAATATTTTTCAAGCGTGCTGGAAAGCGATTGGCGTCTGAATCTTCGTCGGCGTAAGTATCTGATTTTATTAGGTAAAAATAATGCCTGTGGATTAAGCATTTTATTAAAACCCGCGCCGTTAAAGGCGTTCTCGGCTGTCAAGTGGCGGTTATTCACAACCTTATCCACAGTTGATGTGGATATCTGTAAAAAGCGCTTTAAGTACGGCGACTTATCGGCGTTTTCTCAGGAATTGGGTCAGACCTGCCGCCGCTGCCGCCAGCGTGTGCAGCTCCAGCAGCGCGGTGGGAAGCGGAAGTGAAAACAGTATTAACTTTATCTTCGTGATAACATTCCGGCCCGTATATGGTTTTCCGGGATTTCGGCATGCATAACAAAGTAATTTTCGCCGCACTGCTACTGTGCTCCAGCCTGAGCCAGGCTTTCGACGGCGCGCCTTCGTTCACCGCCAAGCGGGCCGGCATTGAGCATACCCTCAAGCTCAGTCAATGGAAGGTGGATGGCAAAGGCGTGCCGTCGTTCGACTATGTGTACGAACAGCAGGCCGCCGGTTGCCGTCTCAAGGTGGTGGGGCGTGCGACTGCTGGTTTTGAAGAGAAGGGCGGCAAGGTGGTGCTGGATGTCTTCAATCCCGAGGATGGCAAGGGCAAGGCCCTGCCGCAGATATTGATGTTCTACGACGATACGGTCACGCTGACACTGCCCCTGAAGGGCACGTTGCAACAGGTGTCGTTCGACGACGAGCTGACCGACGCGCAATTGCGCGGCAGCTGCGGCAAGAAATCGGACGCCAAACTGTCCGTCCTGTTTCGGCAATAGGCGGAGTGGCGTAATCAGCCGGTAATCCCGGCCAGCAGCTTGCGCACGGCGCCATGCGCCATGACGATCTCGGTGCCGTCGTGCAGCAGCGTGTTGTACTTGGCACGGAATTCCGCGTCGCCGTTTTCGGACGGGCCGATCAGCGCCTCGATCGCCTGGCGGTAGGCGACGGCTTCGGCCGCCGTGACCGGCTCCGGCTCATCAAGCCGCTCATCCATCTGCGTCATCAGGCCGGACAGCTTTTGCAGCCAGGCGAAATGCGGGTGGTTGGCCACCAGCTGCAAATGCTCCAGCGGACTGCCGACCGCGCCAAAATACTGCGTCTCCACATGAATCAGCTGCTTGTGCAGGTCGCGCAGCACGTGCGCCAGCGCTGTCAATTTGGCGTTGTTGGCCAGTTCGTTGTCCGGTAAAGCCATGAGTTTCTCCTGAGTTAGCTTGAAGCACCAGTGTACCCATCGGCAAGGCGATTGCCTATGCGCTAAAAGTGCAGTGCCGCTGTCTTGCAGTGCGCCTGCTAGGCACTGAGGGCTTTTAGCCGGTCAAGCTCCGCCAGGAAACGCGCGCTGGCGACCGCCGGTTTCCATGGCTCCCAGGCGGTGCCGCCGTAGATCGCCTGCAGTGGGTCGTCGTTCAGCGGCGGCACGGTGATCTTCAGTGTGTGCAGCACCTCCTTCGCCGACCAGCCCACCACATGCACCGCCTCGCTGGCGGCGGCCAGGCGGTCGGCCATCTTGTGGGCCGCATGTTCTTTCGGCGTCCAGCGTTGCAGGCCATAGCGCAGGAACACCGCGCTTTCCAGCCGCACCGTCAGTGCCTTGAAACCCTCGCCGAGGAAGGGCTTGAGCGGCGAGACGCAATCGAAGCCCAGCAAGCCTTCCTCCGCGTCGTGCAGCAGTTCGCGCAGCGCCGCCAGCGGCGGCAGCTCCAGCCCCACCGCGGTGCAGGCCGCTGCGCGCAGATGCATCACCGTCAGCGAATGCTGGGCCACCGACAGCGGCAACGGCCACGCCGAATGCCCACCCCAGCGATAGGTGCGCGCCAGGCCGAGCGCCAGGTCGCTGTCCTCCCAGTCGAACGGCGTGGGATCGAGCAAGTCCAGCCGGCGCTCCGACGGCATGCGCACCCACGCGCGGTCTTCCTGACGATTGCGGCCCATGCGGCTTTCCTGATCTGTGGTTCAGGCTACATCCTACACCCAAGCCAACAATTATTTTTTGGTAAGCAGTGGCGGATTTGCAATACACTGGACGGATCTTGACTTCGTGATGGAATAGCTTATGGCGACCAGGCCTTCATATATCTACCAGGGCGGCTCGGTGATGATGCACTCGCCGCTGCAATTGAAAAACTCCGAGATGTACGGCTTTTTCGTCAAGGGCGACCTGGCCAAGCTCCAGGCCACGCTGGACGACACCCTGAACCAGGTTGCCGGCCAGCGCATGCGCTTCAATGCGATCTCGCCGTATGTGCTGCTGACGTTCACGCGCGTCAACCACGCCGATTCGGCGGTCGCGGTCGACCATGCCAAGGGCTGGATCACGGAGATCGACATCGTCACCTGGATCATGGTCGGCGCCATGGACGACGAGGGCAAGCTGGCCCACATCTACTACTACCCCGCGCACATCTTCGTCGACGACGCGATGGCGCTGATTAACGGCCGTGAGCTGTTCGGCTATCCCAAGTACCTGTGCGAGTACGAGATCCCGGCGGCGGACGCCGAACCGCTGCGCTGCTCGGTCGCGGCCAAGGGCTTCCAGGTGTTTTCGCCCGAGACCAGGATCGCCATGCATCCGCTGCTGGACGTGACGGCGACGCGCAAGACTGGCATCGAGAAGCCCATCGCCAGCGTGCTGGATCTGATCGATCAGGCGATAGAACTGTTCCTGTCCATCCCCGATTTCTTCAACCTGGACGTGGCGGGATGGGACGACATTATTTCGCTGCTGCGCAATCCGCGCATCGACCAGGTCTTCCTCAAGCAGTTCCCGGACAGCGCCGGCCTGAAGGCCGTGTACCAGGCTATCCTGGCGGCGCCGGCCACCATCGACAAGATCCACAGCGGCAAACTGCTGGGCTACGAATACCAATGCGTGCTGCACGCCTTTGACAGCTTCCCGCTCAACGAGACGCTAGGCCTGCAACTGGGGCCGCAAGCGGCCATCCTGCCGTACAAGCTGGATTTCGACTTCACCGCGCAGCCGGGCGAGGAGCTGGTCGACAATTCCTCGATCGCGCCGCAGAAGATCGCCATCCTCGGTGGTGGCGTCGGTTCGATGACGGCGGCCTACTACCTGAGCGACCAGCCGGGCTGGCAAAACAACTACGAGATCACCGTCTACCAGCAGGGCTGGCGCCTGGGCGGCAAGGGCGCCAGTGGACGCAACGCACAATACGGCCAGCGCATCGAGGAACACGGCCTGCACATCTGGTTCGGCTTCTATTCCAACGCGTTCAAGATGATCAAGGCCGCATACGCCAGCCTTGACCGCCCGGCCGGCGCGCCGCTGGCGACCTGGCGCGACGCCTTCAAACAGCACGACTACGTGGCGCTGTCGGAGCAGGTCGGCGACCAGTGGCGCAACTGGTCCATCGTCTTCCCGACGCTGCCGGGCGAGCCGGGCGAGGGCAATGAGCAGATCACGTTATGGCAGCTGGCGGTGGCGATGGTCGGCTGGATCGAACAGTGGATCAAGAGCATGGACAAGCTGACCCGCGAACTGGAACTGCCTCCGCACCCGCCCCACACCGGCCTGCTGCCGGACTGGCTGTATCACTTGGCCGAAGGCGTGACGTCGTCGGCGCATGAGCTGCTGGAGGATATGTCGCTGCTGGGCAGCGCCTTGTACGGCATGGTGGTCAACATGTCGGCCGATGTGGCGCGGCACACGGCGGGCGAGCATCTGGCGCTGGCCGGCGCGCTGGTGGGCGTGCGCCAGCGGCTGCACGCGCGCTACCGCAAGCTGATCGACCAGGCCGACAGCGACACCAACGACGATATCCGCCGCCTGTTCATCTGCGTGGACTTGGGTGTGACGGTGATGAAGGGCGTGTTCGAGGACGGCGTGATCCGCAACGGCTTCGACGTCATCAACGATGTCGATTTCCGCCAGTGGCTGCGCAACCACGGCGGCGACGAGGAGCTGTGCGTGGACTCGGCGCCGGTACGCGGCTTCTACGACCTGGTGTTCGCCTACGAGGGCGGCGACTTCGGCAAGCCGAATATCGAAGCCGGCACGCTGCTGCGGGCGATGGCCCGCATCGGCCTGGCCTACAAGGGCGGCATCATGTTCAAGATGCAGGCGGGGATGGGCGACACGGTGTTCACGCCGATGTACCAGGCCTTGCTGGCGCGCGGCGTCAAGTTCAAGTTCTTCCACAAGGTCGAGGAGCTGGTGCCGGACGGCCGCCAGATCGGCAGCATCCGCATGACGCAGCAGGTGGCGCTGAAGGGCGCGGACTACGATCCGCTGGTGGACGTCAAGGGCCTGGCCTGCTGGCCCAGCACCCCTAACTATGGCCAGATCGATCCGGCGCAGGCCGCGCTGCTGCAGGAGCACGGCGTCAACCTGGAATCGTGGTGGAGCGACTGGGCAAAAATATATCATCAGCAGTTCGACAAGGAGCTGCCGGTGCTGACGCTCAAGCGCGGCGTCGATTTCGACCAGGTGGTGTTCGGCATCTCGATCGCCTCGCTCAAGCCTTTGTGCCCGCAATTGCTGGCGCAAAGCCCGGCGCTCAACACCACGTATGAGCAGGTGCGGACGGTGGCCACGCAGGCCTACCAGGTCTGGCTGGACAAGGACCTGACGCAGATGGGGTGGGACTATCAGCCCGGCGGCCAGCAGCCGGTGCTGAGCGGCTTCGGCGAACCCTATGACACCTGGGCGCCAATGGACCAGTTGCTGTGCCGCGAGGACTGGCCGCCCGCGCTCAATCCGCGCAACGTGTCCTACTTCTGCAGCGCGCTGCCGGTGGAGAGCTATCCGCCAGCGAGCGAGACCGGCTTCCCGGCGCTGATGGCGGCGAAGGCGAAGGAGGGCGCGGTCGAACAGTTGAGCAAGAGGATAGCCTCGCTGTGGTCGGCGGCCGGACCGGCCGGTGCGTTTCCTTGGCAATGGCTGGTGGACGGCAGCGAAGCGACCGGCGTGGCGCGCTTTGACAGCCAGTACTGGCGCGCCAACGTCGATCCGTCGGAGCGCTACGTGATGTCGGTGGTGAACAGCACCAAGTACCGTTTGCAGACCGACCAATCGGGCTTCTCCAACCTGTACCTGGCGGGCGACTGGATCAAGACCGGCTTGAACGCCGGCTGCGTGGAGGCGGCGGTGATGGCCGGCATGCAGGCCTCGCGCGCGATGAGCGGCCACCCGGCCGTCATCGAGGGCGAGACCGACTTTTAGGTCAGCGTTTGCGCGCCAGCGTCAGGCCGTCGCCCAGCGGCAGCAGCGACAGGTCGACGCGCTCGTCGTGGTGCAGCTTGATGTTGAGCGCCTGCAGCGCGGCGGTGTCGTCGCTGTCGGCGCGTTCGGCGACGCGGCCGCTCCACAGCGTGTTGTCGATCACGATCAGGCCTCCCGGACGCACCAGCCGCAGGCAGCGTTCGTAGTAGCCGTCGTAGTTGACCTTGTCCGCGTCGATGAAGGCGAAGTCGTAGTGATTCGCCTCGCCGGCCTGCAGGTGCGCGTCCAGCGTGGCCAGTGCGGGGCCGAGTTGGAGGTCGATCTTGTCGGTCACGCCGGCCTGCGCCCAGAAAGGCTTGCCGATGCGGGTGTACTCGTCGCTGATGTCGCAGGCCAGGATGCGGCCGTCGGCCGGCAGCGCCAGCGCAACCGACAGCGCGCTGTAACCGGTGAACACGCCGATCTCGATGGTGTTGCGGGCGCCGGTCAGCTTGACCAGCATGGCCATGAACTGGCCCTGCTCGGGCGCGATCTGCATGGTGGCGCGCTCATGGCCGCGCGTGGCGTCGCGCAGCGCGGCTTGCGCCGGATGCTCGCGCAGCGAATGCGCCAGCACGTAGTCGTACAGCGGATCGGTGAGGTTGAGTGTGCGGTTGGACATATGGCGTCTCCTGGATGGTTGGAGCGAGTGTAACAGCGTCACCCAGGCTAGCGCACTGCTAGCCGTGCGAAGCTGGCGACGCTGGCGACGGCGGCAAACGTCGCGGCCAGCGCCAGTGCGTAGCGGGTGCCGTGCGAGGCCGAGAGCATGAAGCAATAGGCCACCAGCGCCGCGCCGGTGGCCTGTCCGGTCAGCCGGGCGGTGGCGACGATGCCGCTGGCGCCGCCCGCGCGCTCCGGCGGTGCGCTGCCCATGATCGCTTTCAGGTTGGGCGCCTGGAAGAAGCCGAAGCCGATGCCGCACCAGGCCATGCGCCAGCAGATGTCCAGCACCGACGGCTGCGCCGGCATCAGCAGCAGGGTCACCAGGCCGGAAGACAGCATCACCAAGCCGATGCCGCCCAGCGCGCCGGGCGCGTAGCGGTCGCTCAGGCGGCCTGCGATGGGCGCCATCACCGCCACCAGCGCCGCCCAGGGCGTCATCAGGAAGCCGGTCTCGATCGGCGAGCGGCCCAGCGTGGATTCAAAATAGAACGGCAGCGAGACGAAGGCCATGCTTTGCGCGGCGAAGGTGCAGGCGGCCGTCAGCGCGGACAATGCGAACAGCGGCCGGCGGAACAGGTCGACCGGCAGCATTGGCGCCGTGTGGCCGTGCTGGCGCCGTAGCAGCAGCGCGAAGAACACCAGCGTGGCGGCGGCTTCCGGCAGCAGCCTGCGCCAGCTTGCCTGGTGGGCGGCGTCGCCGAAGGTGAGGATCAGCATACCGAAGGCGAAGGCGTTGTAGACCGCCGTCGTGAGGTCGATCTTGTGCGCGGCGCGCGGCGTATGCGGCAGCGCGCGCCGGCCAAGCAGGATGGCGAACAGCCCCAAAGGCACGTTGACCGCGAACAGCCATGGCCAGGATGCCGCCGCCAGGATCAGCGACGCCACCGTCGGCCCGACCGCAAACGAAATGCCGACCACCAGCGAGTTGTAGCCATAGCCGCGCCCCAGCAGCTTGGCGGGGAAGATCGCCCGCAGCATGGCGGTGTTCACGCTCATCAAGGCCGCGCCACCGACGCCCTGCAGCAGCCGCGCGGCGACCAGCGAGGGCAGCGACCAGGCCAGCGCGCAGGCCAGCGAGGACGCGGTGAACAGCGCGAGCCCGAACAGGCACACGCGCCGGTAGCCGGCCACTTCGCCCTGCGCGGCGAATGGCAGCAAGGTGGCGACCATGGCCAACTGGTAGACGTTGACGATCCAGACCGAGGCGGCCGGCGTTGCGTGCAGCTGGGCGGCCATCGCGGGCAGGGCGGTGTTGGCGATGGCCGTGTCCAGCGAGGCCATGCTGACGCCAATGGCGACCGACAGCATGGCCCAGCGCCGCGCATCGGGCGGCAGGCCGTCGCGCGCGGCCAGGGTGGCGTCGGCGCTGAACGTAGCGGACATGAACGATTCCTGTGGATGAGATGATGGAGCCCGTCATTGTGGCGCAAAACGCCGGCAATTGCAGCCACCTGGCCGGCGGCACGGGATCAGATGGTCGATGCGGGCTGCGAGATATCGACGTCGTCGCTGGCGGCGCGGCGCAGATCGTTGCAGGCCTGGTCCAGCGTGGCCGCCACGCCAGGCAGGCGCTGGGTCACTTCATCCAGGTCGCCGGCGGCTGCCGCCGCCTCCATTTCGTGGCACAGCGTGTGCAGGTGGGTCGAGCTCAGATAACCAGCGCTGCCCTTGAGCGCATGGATCGCCGCCGCCGCGGCGTGGGCGTTACCGGCCGCCACGGCGGCGCGCGCCGTGTCCAGACGGCGCGGCGCCTCGTCCAGGAAGGCCTGGGTGATGCGCTGCATGTGCGAGTGCGACAGCCCGGCCAGCGGCATGATCTGCACCGTGGACGGATCGATGCGCTTCTCGACGGCGGGCGCCACGCCGAACTGCTCGTCCAGCGATTCGGCGCGCGAGGCCGCGAGCCGCGCCGCATCGGTGGGGCGCAGCGGCCGGCCGCGGCTCAGGTGCTGGGCGATGGTCTTTTCGATCTGGTCGTACAGCAGGCGCTCGTCGACCGGCTTGCTGAGGAAGCCGTCCATGCCGACCGCCAGGTAGCGCGCGCGGTCATGGTCGCTGGCGTTCGCGGTCAGCGCGATGATCGGGATGCCGGGATCGAGCACGCGGTAGTCCTCGCTGCCGCCACTGCGGATCAGGCGCGCTGCCTGTTCGCCGTCCATCATCGGCATGCGGCCATCCATCAGCACCAGGTCGTAGGCGGCGGTACTCAGCGCGTGCAGTGCCTGCAAGCCGTTTTCCACCACGCGGATGTCGTGCCCCATGTTCTCCAGCAGCGTGCTGACGATGATCTGGTTGGTGCGCACGTCCTCGGCGCACAGCACGCGCAGGCGGTAGGCGTGGTGCTCCTTGCGCGGGAGGCTGGAAGGATCGATCTCCGGCACGGCGCCCAAGGCCAGCGGCAGCGTGAAGCTGAAGGTGGAACCGACGCCGACGCGGCTCTCGGCGGCGATGGAGCCGCCCATCAGTTCGACCAGCTCCTTGCAGATCGCCAGACCGAGGCCGGTGCCGCCGTAGCGGCGCGTGGTCGAGTGGTCGGCCTGCTCGAACTTCTGGAACAGGCGGGGCAGGGTCTCGGCCGGGATGCCGGGGCCGGTGTCGCTGATGTCGAAGCTGACGCTGGTGCGGCCGTCAACCGTCATCAAGGCCGAGGCGTCCAGCCGCACTTCGCCGCGGTCGGTGAACTTGATGGCGTTGCCCAGCAGGTTAAGCAGGATCTGGCGCAGGCGGGTCGGATCGCCGCGCACGTAGCGCGGCATGTCCAGCGCCAGGTCGCAGCGCAGCAGCAGGCTCTTGGCGTCGGCCTGGCCTTGCAGGATGCCGATGGCGTCGTCCACCAGCGCGATCAGGTCGAAGTCCACCGTCTCGATGGACAGGCGGCCGGCGTCGATCTTGGAGAAGTCCAGAATATCGTTGAGGATGGCCAGCAGCGATTCGCTGTTCTGCAGGCCGATGCGCAGGTATTCCTCGGTGCGGCCGCGCACCGACTGGTCGCGCATGGCGAACTTGATCATGCCGATCACGCCGGCCAGCGGCGTGCGGATGTCGTGGCTCATCGCCGACAGGAAGTCGATGCGGTGGCGGCTGACCACTTCGGCGTGTTCCTTGGCCTCGGTCAGCTGGGCGGTGCGCTCCTGCACGCGCTGCTCCAGCGTGTTGCGCAGCAGGCGGATCTGGTCGGCCAGCGCGAAGGCCAGCAGCACGCCGTCCAGCGTGCCGCCCAGCAGCGTGAACAGCTGGGCGTTGGGGACTATGGCCGGGATCAGGCCGACATTGGCCGGCAGGATGAGCAGCCCAGGCACCATCAGCGCCACGAAGCCCAGCACGAAGAAGCGCGCCGGATAATAGCCGCGCCGCCAGACCACGATGCCGGTGGTGAGCGCCATCGTCATCCAGATCGAGATGACGATGGTGGCGATGGTGTGCGCGTAGCTCAGGTAGAAGAAGCAGCTCGGCAGCGTCAGCAGCGGCAGCACGATATTGATGCGGCTGAGTTTGTACAGCAGCGGCGAGTGGTCCTGCAGCCGCAGGAAGTTGGTGTAGAACATGGTGCTGAGCACAGGCAGCAGGAAGAAGGGCACGTAATGCCACTGCAGGTTGTGCCAGCCGAACAGGTCCGCCGTCATGTGGAAGGTCATGCCCCAGGCGACGGCATAGCACAGCACGTACAGCGAGTAGTACAGCGAGGAGTTGTCGCGGGTGATCGAATAGATGAAGAAGTTGAACACCGTGAGCGCCAGCAGCGCGCCGATGGAGCCGATGATGAGCACGTTCTCGCGCGCCACCAGCTGCTGGTAGGCCGTGCGCGGCAGCACGGACATCACCGGCGTGCGCGCATAGTAGGGGCTGGCGAAGCGGATCAGCACCTGGTAGCGCTGGCCGGGTTGCAGGTCGACGTCTTTACCATAGTGCAGCAGATAGGAATGGGGCTGGCGGTAGCCGGTCAGCATCTGGCGTGCGCTGCCGTCGGGGCCGAACACCTGGATGTCGACCATGTCGATCAGCGTGTCGTTGGGATCGATGACCCAGGCGGGCTGGTGGCTGTCATTGCGCAGCTCGGCATACAGCCAGTAGCTGCCGCCCAGCAGATCGACCTTGGACGCGGGCTTGAGCCGCGCCAGCAGCTTGGGCAGGCCGGCGGCGTCGACCGGGAAGGGCTGGCCCTCGTCCAGGTAGAGCTTGCCTGTCGTCATTAGATCGATACTTGCGGTATTCACGCTGATGGCGGCCGGCAAAGTCTCGGCGGACGCCGCGGCGGCGGGCGGCAACTGCCACCATGCCAGCATCGCCAGCAGCACGACCCAAAAGCCACGCGTCAGACCGTAAGACATCTTGCAAGCTTTACTCATTAGTGTTCCGAAGGCCGCCGGTCTCGATAAGGTGGGTTTTTTCCATTTTAAACGAGAACTTATTGTTTTATCCAAAAATTGACTTAAGGCATGTAACGATACTTGGCGCGTGCCGGACGAGGCGGGTAAGATGGCGCCTTTGCACCACAGGAACGCGACCGTGCTTATCTCCCCAGAACAATTCATCGGCTTTCTCAGCGCCGCCTTGCTGATCACGATATCGCCGGGCCCGGATAATTTGATGGTGCTCAGCGTCGGCATGTCGCGCGGAAGGCGGCAGGGCATGATGTTCGGCCTGGGCTGCGCGCTGGGCTGCCTGAGCCATACGCTGCTGGCGACGCTGGGCGTGAGCGCCCTGATCAAGGCGTCGCCGCTGGCGTTCGGCGCGCTCAAGCTGCTGGGTGGCGGCTACCTGATCTGGCTGGGCATCGGCGCGCTGCGCAGTCGTGGCGGCGCGCGTGTCGAGGGCGCAGGCGTGCCGGACGAGAGTTTGGGCAAGCTGTTTGTCAAGGGCTTGTTTGCCAACGCCGTCAATCCCAAGGTGGTGCTGTTCTTCCTGTCGTTCCTGCCGCAGTTCGTGGTGGCCGAGCGGGGCGACGCCAGCTGGCAGACCGCGCAGCTGGGCTTGTTGTTCACGGCGCAGGGCGTGGTCCTGTTCGGCTTGCTGGGGTATTTCTCCGGCGCGGTGGGCGCGTGGATCAACCGCCATCCGGGCGCGGGCACGTGGATGGACCGTGTGGCTGGCACGATTTTCGTCGGCTTGGGGCTGAAACTGATCGTGTCCCGCTGAAAGAGTAAAAAAAGTATGTTCGCAGCGCCGTATGTCATCAGGGCGTAATGTTGCGCTGCAATACTGGCTTTGCTCTTTCAAGTCTCTCCCGATTTGAAAACCTTTCGCCCGCGCCTCTTTGTGCCGCGGGCTTTTTTTTGCCTCTCGCGGCGGCAATTGCACTTGCAACTTTTTCATGTCATTATCAGGACATTAAGTTTGGAGTGGTAATCGTGAGTGAAATAGTTGTTTTGAAGATTATGGATAGTGTGTACGTGCATTTGAATGGGGCGAAGCTGGCTTCGACAAATGAGGTTGCCGAGGCTCTCGGAAAAATCTACGCCGACCATCCAGATGCGACTGTTTCGATCGAAGCAGACACATCCTCACATTACGAGGCTATCGGCAAGGCGATTTACGGCAGCCACCGTGTCGGTTTTGTGGGCGAACGGGTGCGCATCCTTGTCGATGGGAAGCTTCTGGAAACCTGACTCTGCGGAGGACTACTACCCGTGAAAGAATTTAGATTTAATATTTTCGGCGCCCTTATCGCCATCACCGGCTCACAAGGGAGCTGGAGGGCTTTTTATCTTGGGGCCGATGGGAAGCGCAGGCCAGCAGACTTCATAGTGCCAAGTGACGTCGCCGAAGATGATCTGTGTGAGTATCTGGCGGATTTATATCATGAGAATGCGACGCCCCGAAACTGCGACGCGGTGCGGTTGAGGTGAGGCGGCCTCTTGCCATTAGCTGGATGCGACGCGGCCGTAACCGGCCAAGAGCTGCCAGAGACATTTTCAATGATTTTAAAAACCTCAGAAGTACAGAAATTGCTCCTATGAGACAAACCCCAAGAGACGTTCTTCCAATAAACCATATTCGTCGTGCGTCGTGCATCGCCATGTTTCTTACTTCGCTAGTGCCGGGGTTTTCTTTTGGCGCTGATGAATGCGACAAGAGCTTTCCAGACCATATGTCTGAGGTCCAATGTATAAATCAGTTGAACAAAAAACTTGATGATGAATTGAATATTGCATATAAGGCTGCCCTTGTGGTGCGCCCAGAAAAAGACCAATGGGATATCAGAAAAAACAGCGAACAGCTTCGTAAGTCTCAGCGGGCTTGGCTGAAATTTAAAGAAGAAAACTGCGCACTAATTGGTGGACTTGAAGGCGGAAGTAATCTTTCGGTTTCTGAGTTTGATTCTCGATGTCTGCAAGAAGAGACCATTGCACGCACTAAATTTTTGCGGCGTATCGCCAATGGCGAATTCGGCGGATAACGGCCACAACCCGCCGTTTGATTTGTGAAACCCTGCATCAACTTTTTTATGGCAAACTTTTTCTCAAAATTTTTCAAAAGCCGACCCGCTACTTCTCCCTCCATAGCCGACACGTGGGCGGCTTTTGAGCTTTGGCTTGGCGAGCACTGGCCCGATGGATTAAAAGACCTGTGTCCACCCGCCACAGATGATGAACTAAAGAATTTGGAGGCGATACTCGGCGTTAGTTTACCGCCCGATTTTGTGGATTTTTTGAAGATGCACAATGGCCAAAAAGGCAGTGCCGGCGGGCTTTTTGATAACTCAGAGTTTCTCTCAACTACTGCGATAATCGAACAATGGATGGTATGGAAGGACTTGCTCGACTCGGGCGACTTTGAAGGAATCAAGTCAGAACCCCAAGCCGGTGTTAGAGACGACTGGTGGAATGCAAAATGGATTCCGTTTACCCATAACGGAGGTGGCGATCACTACTGTCTGGACCTTGCACCGGGCCTCGCCGGCACGGAAGGACAGATCATTACAATGTGGCATGACATGGGCACCAGGTCGGTTGAAGCACGTACTTTCAAACTTTGGTTTACACAATATGTCGATGCAGTCATAGCAGGTAACTATGTCTACTCTGAAGACTTTGGTGGACTCATTGACGTGGATTACGCCTAACAGTTGCGGACAGATTAGCATTGACGAGAAGGTTTGAAATGCAGCGAAAATTCATTTTACTAGCCATCTTCTGTACTTGGCTTCTTGGCGTGCTTATTTATGGCTGTGTAGATATCTACAGTACGATGGAAGAGTTAAGATTGAACCCCGCCCCAGACCTCTATGCAAACAGCATCAGATTTCAAATAATCGTTTTCGCTGTAAGCAAGGGCATGGCATCCTTGTTGCTCTTGGGAGTTGGGCTGGTGGCGGGCTTTTCCTGGCGTGCCAGTACCAAATAGGCCAGTTGACTGCACGCGGCTGCGGATTCAATCTGTCATCGCAACACATCTTTCAAATTGCTGAGCCGGCGTTTGGAAGTGCAGCGTCTTCCTGGGACGTTCGTTCAGCCTTCTGGCCACCTCATCGAGACTGTCCTGCGAGTAGG
>NZ_WWCX01000109.1:0-18074 GCF_009857655.1 Duganella vulcania | reverse complement strand
CGCGGTCGCCAGCTTTGCCGGCGCCGGCCTGCTGGGCGCGGGCGACGTGTTGCCGTACTTTGCCGTCTGCCTCGGCGCCGGCGTGGCGCTGGGCGCCGACCTGGCCATGCCGCCCGTGCTGCTGGCCGGGCTGATCGCCGACGACGACGCCGCCGGCGCGTACTACGGCGTGCTCACATTGCTCGGCAAGCTGGCGCTGGCCTTGTCCGGCCTGGCGCTGCCGCTGCTGGCCGCGCTCGGCTACCGCCCAGGCGTCGCCGGCGGCGCCGCGCTGGCGCTGGTGTACGCCGGCTTGCCCTGCCTGCTCAAACTGCTGGCCATGGCCGCGCTGCGGCCGCAGCCGGAACCCATGCCCGTCCTACGTTATCGGAGCCGTCTATGAAGAAATTGTTATCCGCCCTGCTGCTGGCCCTGCTCGCCGGCTGTGCCGGTCCCGATGTCCAGCAATACAAGGCGCAGCGGCCGGTGCTGGACCTGGCCAACTACTTCCAAGGCACTACCGATGCCTGGGGCATGTTCCAGCGCCGTGGCGGCAAGGTGGAAAAGCGCTTCCACGTCGTCATCACCGGCACTGGCGGCGACGGCACGCTGACGCTCGACGAACAGTTCCAGTACGACGATGGCAGCACGCAGCGCCGCGTGTGGCATTTGACCCGCGACGCCGATGGCCGCTGGCGTGGCCGCGCCGACGACGTCAAGGGTGAAGCGCTGGGCGAGCTGGCCGGCAACGCGCTGCGCTGGCAATACACGCTGCTGCTGCCGGTGGGCGGCAGCACCTACGAAATGGCCTTCGACGACTGGATGTTCCTGATCGATGATTGCACCATGATCAACCGCGCCAGCATGGCCAAGTTCGGCGTCGAGCTGGGCCAGGTCACGCTGATGTTCCGGAGGCGCGCATGCGCCCGCTGAACCGGCCCGTCACGGCATGGGCGGGCCGGCGCGTGTGGCTGGTCGGCGCCTCCAGCGGCATTGGCGCCGCGCTGGCCCAGGCGCTGCTGCAGGCGGGCGCGCGGGTGGCGCTGTCGGCACGCCGGGCTACCCTGCTGCAAGCCGTCGCGGCAGGCCATGCGCAGGCCGTGGTCGCGCCGTTCGACATCCTGGACCAGGACGCCTGGGGCGCCAGCTACCAGTACATCTGCGCGCAGCTGGGCGGGGTGGACCTGATCGTGTTCTGCGCCGCCGCCTACCGGCCGGAGCGCAGCTGGGACGTCAGCCCGGACGGCGCGGCCAACACGCTGGCCGTCAACCTGGGCAGCGTCTACACTGGGCTGGCCACGGTGCTGCCGGCGATGCTGGCGCGCGGCAGCGGCGGCATCGCCATCGTCGCCAGCGTGGCGGGGTATGTCGGCTTGCCCAACGCCAGCGTGTACGGGCCCAGCAAGGCCGCGCTGATCAACCTGGCCGAGCTGCTGTACACCGATTTGCAGCCGCGCGGGCTGGACGTGTACCTGATCAATCCCGGCTTTGTGCAGACGCCGCTGACCGAGCAGAACAAGTTCGCCATGCCGGCACTGCAGACCCCTCAGGCGGCGGCCAGCGCGATCGTGCGCGGGCTGTCGGCCGGCCAGTTCGAGATTCATTTTCCGAAGCGCTTCACGCTGCTGGTCAAGCTGCTGCGCTGGCTGCCGTACCGCTGGCGCTTCGCCCTTATCACTCACTTCCTGGTGCCACAATGAACGATGCTGAACCACTGCTGGCATGGTATGCCTCGCTGACCCCGGAGACGGTCGCGCGGGCCGGCGAATTCTACGCGGCGGACGCGCAGTTTCGCGACCCCTTCAACGACGTGCGCGGCGTGGCCGCTATCGAGGCGATCTTCCGCCACATGTTCGAGCACACCGAGCAGCCGCGCTTCTTCATCGACGAACGCATCGCGCAGGGAAGCCAGGTCTTCGTCACCTGGCAGTTCGTGTTCCGCCTGCGTGGTGTGCCGTACCACGTCGACGGCGGCAGCCATCTGCGCTTCAACGCGGACGGACTGGTCGTCATGCACCGCGACTACTGGGACGCCGCCGAAGAGCTGCTGCAAAAGCTGCCGCTGGTCGGCGCGCCGATCCGCTGGCTGCGCGGCCGCTTCCGCGTGCCCGTGCCGGCATGAGCACCACGCTCAAGCTGATCCTCGGCGACCAGCTCAACTGCCGCCACAGCTGGTTCGCGCAGCCCAGCGCGGACGTGGTGTTCGTGCTGATGGAAGTGCGCCAGGAAACCGACTACGTGCTGCACCATGCGCAAAAGATCATCGCCATCTTCGCCGCGATGCGCGACCTGGCGCGTAGGCTGCGCGAGGCCGGCCACCGCGTCCACTACCTGGCCATCGACGACGCCGACAACCGCCAGTCGCTGCCGGCCAACCTGGACTACCTGCTGGCGCGTTACGCTGCGGACGCCTTCGCCTGGCAGGCGCCGGACGAATGGCGGCTGGACCGGCAACTGGCCGACTACGCCGCCGGACTGGGCATCGAAACCTGGATGGACGACAGCGAGCATTTCTACGCCGCGCGCCACGAGGCGGCCGGCTTTTTCGACGGCCGCGCCGCATGGGTCATGGAACCGTTCTACCGCCACATGCGCAAGCGCCACGGCGTGCTGATGGGCGAGGGCGGCGCGCCGGCGGGCGGCCAGTGGAATTTCGACCACGACAACCGCGAGGCCTGGCCGGGCCTGCCATGGGAGCCGGCCGATGCGCGCCCGCGCCACGACCACAGCGCGCTGTGGCGCACCATCACGGCGGCGGGCGTGCGCAGCTTCGGCGAACCGCAGGCCGGCGATTTCCGCTGGCCGCTCAATCGTGAGGAAGCCTTGCAGCAGCTGGAGCGCTTCGTGCAAGACGCGCTGCCGCATTTCGGCCGCTACCAGGATGCGATGAGCCTGCGTGCATGGCGTTTGTTCCACTCGCTGCTGTCGTTCGCGATGAACAGCAAGATGCTCGATCCGCGCACGGTGGTGGAACGGGTCGAGGCGGCCTGGCGCGACGGCGCGGTGCCGCTGGCGTCGGCCGAGGGCTATATCCGGCAAATCCTCGGCTGGCGCGAATACGTGCGCGGCGTCTACTGGCAACGGATGCCGGGCTACGACCTTCTCAACGCCTTCGGCCACACGGCGCCGCTGCCGCACTGGTTCTGGAGCGGCGACACGCGCATGCGTTGCCTGGCGACGGCGATCGGCCAGTCGCTGGAGCACGCGCACAGCCACCACATCAACCGCCTCATGGTGATCGGCAATTTCGCCCTGCTGGCGGGGCTGTCGCCGCAGGAACTGCATCAATGGTACCTGGGCATCTACATCGACGCCTTCGAATGGGTGGAACTGCCAAACACGCTGGGCATGAGCCAGTATGCCGACGGCGGCCTGCTGGCCACCAAGCCCTATGTGTCGAGCGCGGCCTACATCGACCGCATGAGCGACTACTGCAAGGGCTGCCACTACCAAAAAAAGCAGCGCACCGGCGAGCGCGCCTGTCCTTACAATGCGCTGTACTGGGATTTTTTTCTCCGCAATGCACAGCGGCTGGACAAGAACCACCGGCTCGGCATGGTCTACCGCCAGCTGGGCCGCATGAGCGACGCCGACAAGCAAGCCTTGCAAGAGCAGGCCGCCGCCACCCGCGCCAGCCTTGCCGAACTGTAGCGCGTTATCCCGGCTGGCGGCGAGCCAAGGCCACCCGGTCCAGGCTGCGCGACTTTTGCCTGACATATGGCAGCAAGCTGCCCAGCGCCAGCACGGCCAGCGCGACACCCAGCCACAGCGGGGCGCGCAGGCCGTAGCCGGCGGCGATGCCCGCGCCGCCTATCCACGATCCGGCGCCCAGGCCGATGTTGATGACCGACGTGTGCACGGTGTTGACCAGCGGTCCCGGATGCGCGGTCTTCATCACGCGGGCGATGATGGCTGGATTCATCGACACGCCGACCAACCCGGTCACGACCAGCAGGATGACGCTGACCGTCTTGTCGTCCGCGAACACCGCGAACAGCGCCAGGCTAACGCCCAGCACGATCATGCCCCACACCATGATGAGGATGGTGTGCTGGTCCGCATACCGTCCCACCACGCCGTTGCCGACCACGTTGGCCACGCCATACGCGCCCAGCAGCCACGGGATCGCCGACGGCGCAAAGCCGGTGATCTGGATCAGGATCGGCGTGAAGTAGCTGAACGCGGCGAAGATGGCGCTGATGATGAGCGCGCTGGTGGCGTAGGCCGCCCACAAATGCGGATTCCTGAACTCCACCATCTCCCTGCCGAGGCTGATCTGTTCGGACGACCGCGAGCGCGGCACCAGCAGCGCGACCAGCACCATGCACATGCCCGTCAGCGCCACCACCAGCCAGAAGCTGGCGCGCCATCCCTGGTGCTGGTCGATGAGCGTGGTGACCGGCACGCCAACCACGGCCGCGAGCATCAGGCCGCCAATGACGACGGCGGCGGCGCGCCCGCGCATGGTGGGGCTGACCACCTCGGCACTGATCGCCAGCGACATGCCGAAGCACGCCGAGCCCGCCACGCCGGTGGCCACGCGGGCGATGGCCATGATGTCGTAGCTGTCGGCCGAGGCGGCGACCGACTGCGCCAGCGCGTACAGGCCGAGCAGCCCCATCAACCCCTGCTTGTTGGGCACGCGCAGCTTGAGCAGGCCCACCGTGGCCAGCGGGCCGCCGACCACCATCCCGATGGCGTACAGCGAGATCAGATAGCCGATCTGCGTCACCGGCACGTTCAGCGCCTGGGCCAGCGATGGCATGATGCCCGCCACCATGAATTCGGACGTGGTCAACGAAAAGATCGTCAACCCGAGTATGTAGACAACCAACGGCATAAAGGGTTCCTTCGAGATTGGGGGAATGGGCGCGGGCCGCCGATGCGGCCCGCGCCCGGGTTGGATGCGCCGCCGTCAGCGCGAGAAAATGCTGTCCGCGATGTCCCCGGTGCAGAAGTTCGGGAAGTCGCGTACCGACTGGTGTTGCGGATCGTTGCCGGTGACCATGCGCAGCAGGCGGTTGCCGCCGGCCTGCAGGTAGAACACCGACGACGCGCCCGGCCGCTCCACCACCCAGGCGTCGGCGGCCTGGCCCAGCACGGTGTGGCGGCCGTTGTGCAGCGCGCCACCGTCGCGCAGGATCGCCTGCGGCAGGAACAGCTCGGGGAAGGACGACAACTCATCGTCCAGCACGGTTTCCAGCAGCTGCTCGCCGGCCGCCGTGCCTTCCCTCGCATAAGCCACTTTGCGCTTGCGGCTTTGCCTGTGCCCGGCGTCGCCGAGCTCCGACATCCACAGCCGGTGGCCCTTCTCCTTTTCCGGCCAGGGGTTGAACAGCCCGTCGATGCGGCAGATGTTGCGGGCGTAGTCGAACCAGCAATAGCCGGAGGTGAGCTGGTCCTCCGGCTGCATCGGCGACCAGTAGGAGACGTAGGCGCTGCTCCATTGCGTCGGCAGCAGCGGCGGCTTGGCGTGGACTGGCATGGCGGCTCCTATCGGCCCAGCGCGTAGCCGAGGGCGGCCATCAGCGCGTCCTGCAACGGCGGCAGGTCCTTGCGGCGGGCGTCGAAGCTGATGGTCAGGTCGGCGTTGCTCAGGCCGATGCGGTCGCTGACGGTCTCGAACCAGCGGCGGCTGCTGTTGGCGTGTTCCTTGAACAGCTGCACCAGCGGCACCGCGCGGTCGTTGAAGTTGCGCAGCGCGGCGGCGGTGTCCGGGCCGGTGGCCAGCGTCTTCACCAGCAGGTGCGCGACCACCACCGCCATCGTGGTGCCGTGGCCGATCGAGAAGTGGCCCGATTGCAGCGCGTCGCCGATCAGCACGAACTTGCCGTCGTAGGCCAGGTCGTGGCTGAGCGTCATGAAGTTGCGCCAGCCCTGGCCCGGCTGGCTCACCAGTCCGTGATCGCCCAGCTCGGCGCTGAAGGTGCTGGCGATGTAGGCGGCCGCCTCGCGTTCGGTCATATTGTCCAGTCCGGCGCGCTCATAGCTTTGCTCGCTGCACTCGACGATGAAGGTGCTCATCTTGTCCGAGTACTTGTAGGCGTGGCCGATGAAGATCCCCTTGTCGTTGTTGCGGAAGACCAGGTTCATCTGGTCGAACAGCTGGGTGGTGCCGTACCAGATGTATTTGTTGCGTCCGAAGTCGACCTGCGCAGCCAGCGCCGGCGGCAGTTCCAGCGATTTGTGGTTGATGCCGTTGGATACGACCACCAGGTCGTACCCGGCTTCCAGCTCTTCCCGGCTCTGCATCGGCGTTTCGTAGCTGATGTCGATGCCGGCCGCCACGCACTTGGCGCGCAGCGCTTGCACCAGGCCGCGGCGCTCGACGCCGCACAAGGTCACGCCGGTGCTCATCAGGTTGGGCTGGTCGCGGTGCACCAGCTTGAACTCTTCGATGAATTGCGGGTTCAGCAGTTCCGGCTGCTCCAGGTAGGACAGCGGATTGGCCGGATGGCGCGGCGGCCTTCCCGGCAGCACCACGCCCCAGCCCAGCACTTCTTCCTGGGTGTTCTTTTCCGCAATGCTGATGTGCCAGCTGGGCTGGGCTTGTTTCATCTGGCTGGCAAAGATCAATCCTGCCGGGCCGGCGCCGATAACGAGAATCTTCATTAATTTACCCTTCCAAGTTTGTACCACACGTTTTGCTTCTTCTGGATTTGCTGCAGCTCATCGTAGGGAACCGATGTGAAGTACAGTTTCTCCGCCATGTCCGGCGGATAAACGTTGGGGAATTTCTTGTGCATGTAGCGCGTGTAGCGCGTCTGCAGGAAGAAAATGAAATTGGGGTTGCTCAGCGCCTCGTAGTTGGCGATCGCCATGTCCTGCATGGCGTCCGCCTGCACCTTGCGCTGGCGGGTGAACTCGGACAGCACCACGTCCAGCGCCTCGCCGTGTTTTTCCAGCAGCGTGATGAAGACGTACACATCCTCGAGCGCCATGTTCATGCCCTGGCCGAGGAAGGGCGCGGTGGCGTGCGCCGAGTCGCCCAGCAGCAGCACGTTGCCCTTGTAGTGGAAGGTGCTGGAGCGCACGTTGATCAGGTCGTTGCTGGGCAGCGCGATGAACTGGTCCACCAGCGCTTGCCGGCTGGCCTCCGGCAGCATGCTGAAGTAGCGGCTGAAGAATTCCGCCATCGTCTCGCGGTGCAGCGTGGCCAGGCTGGGCATGCCGCTGTAGGGCAGGCAGATGGCGAAGCTGATGCTGCCGTCCGGGATGGTGGCGGCGCGGCCGGCGAACAGGCCCTTGGAATCCATGCCGAAGAAGTACAGCAAGTCCTTGCGGAAGCCCAGTTCCTTGGCGTTCGGCAGCACCAGCGTCTTGTAGCCGTGGCGGAAGAAGCTCTGCTTGAATTCGAAGCGCCGCATGCCGCTCTGCATCGCGCGGCGCACGGCCGAGTGGGCGCCGTCGGCGCCGATGATCAGGTCGCCGTGCAGGTGCTGCATGACGCCGCCCTTGCCCTGGATGAGCACGGTCTTGTGTTCGAGGTCGACATCCAGGCAGCGGTGTTCGAAGTAGTACTTCACGTTGTGCTTGACGGCGTAGCGGTTGAGCAGGCGCTGGAAGGCGTTGCGGTCCAGCGAGAGCGGGAACATGTCTTCCAGCGGGCTCAGCTCGCGCACCTTCAACTGGCCGCGCACGCAGAACGCCATGCCGACGATGGGCTCGCCGCATTGCTCCAGTTCCCGCCGGCTGATGCCGGCCGCCAGCACGGCCTTGATGCCGCGCACGGTCATGCTGACGCCGATGGCGCGCGAGCTGACCGGGTCGGCCGTGGCGGAGTTGTCCTGCAGCGGATCGCTGCGTTTTTCGATGACGTGGATGTCGTATCCGCGCTGGGCCAGGTAGATGGCGGTCAGGCTGCCGGCTAGCCCGCCGCCGACAATGATGATGGTCTTTTTCATTTACGCTTCCCTTGACATCCTTCCCCGAGATAAATCGGTCAATTGCTGATTAAAGAACTCCAACATTTCGATCTGCGCCAGGCCGGCCACGCCGGCCTGCAGGCTGCGCGCGTACTGCGCCAGCGACAGGCATTTGTGCGCCAGCTGCAGGCAGCCCAGGCTGAAGTCGCTGTCGACCTGCTGGCCCGGCGGCGCCGGCACCGGCGGCCCGGCGTTACGGCCCGGTACGCCGGACGGCATGTTCATCAGCGCAGCCGACAGCGGGCGCAGCAGGCCGGTCATGATGTCGATGGATGCGTTCATCAGCCGCGAGCGGCGCAGGCTGCCCAGCGGCTGCTGCGCGAAGTGGTGCGCCATCAGCTGGAACGTCAGCTCGTAGCAGCCCTGGTACAGCTGCATCAGCGAGCGGGCCTTGTGGTCGGTCACCACGGTGCAGTCGGCGCGCGCTTCCAGCACCGGGTTCTTCAGCGCGGGCACGGCCGGCTCGAACGGCTTTTCGCGGGACGTGTACTTGCCGGCCATCGCGCGCAGCCGCTGGAAATGCGAGGAGGCGAAATGCGGCGAGTCGACCGCCACGCCCTCCCCCTGCTCGGTGACGAAGTCGATCGCGAACAGCGCGCTGTCGCGGTCGTACACTTCCAGCTGGTAGCCGGGATAGGCGCGGTTGGTCAGCTCCTTGAGGAACAGGTGGTGCTCGCCGCCGCGCTTGCCGCCGTTGGGGTCGAACAGCTCGGGCAGGTCGGCCAGCGCCTGGCGGATGGCGATGTAGAAGCTGGCGATGGACTTGCCCGGCGTGGGCAGGTAGTCCGGCCATTCGAAGCGCACGAACCTGGCCAGCACGTGTTCGGAGAACGGTTCGAAGGCGAACTCCGTGTCCAGGCCGAAGCGCTGCCGCGCCTGCTCGCCCAGCAGGGGCGTGCCGGCGTGGAAGGGCTCGCCGAGCGCCATCAGCACGTTGTTCACCACCAGGTAGTGGATCATTTCCTCGTGGGCGATTTCCAGCAGCGCGCCGCGCGTGCCGCTGTTGCGGCGGCGGTCTTCGGTGCCGCAGGCCAGCTCCAGCTCGTCCTGCTGCCAGCGGCCAGCCTGCACCAGCTGCGCGCCCTGCTCGTAGTTGGGGATGGTGTAGGCGGCGTACAGGTATTGCAGCATCAGCGACAGTTCCAGGTCGATCGCTGTTTTCAGTTCGGCGATCAGCTCCTGCTTGCTGCCGATGGCGCGCGGCTTTTCGGGCTGCGGCTGCGTGGTCCTGGCGGCGGCCTCGACCTGCGTCAGGTATTTCAGGAACAGGCGCGACTTCGGCAGCGACAGCTCGCGCGTGCTCGGCATGTAGTAGCTCTTGTCGCGGTTTTGCGGGTCGCACATCTGCCACATCAGGCGCGAGTAGGTTTCGGTCTTGCACTGGTCCGCCAGGCTGAACACCTTGTCCGACATGAAGGGATACACCAGCTCGTAGTAGCTCATCACGTGCCGGTACAGGAAGTCGTAGTCGACCTGTTCGGCGGGGACGTCGTCCAGGTGCCAGTCGTCGGGCAGCACGCGCGCGACTATGGTTTGCGCTTCCCGGCCTGCACCCAGCACGATGCGCGTGGCGCCGGAGCGGCGGCCGGTGACGGTCAAGTCGGCGTAGCCTTCGCCGCGTGCGGACGGTTGCAGTTGCAGCGCCAGCATGCCGGCGTCCTGCGCCTGCGCGGTCAGCGCCGGGTGCGCGGCCAGCTCGCCGCGAAAGCGGCTTTGCAGCGTGATCGTCTGTGGATAATCCTGTTGTTGTCCACAGTTGGGCGCTTCCAGGTACAGCTGGTTGCTGTCGGACTGCACCACCCAGTCGGCCTCGTCCCATTGCGCGTGCGCGCTGCCCAGGCGCAGCGAACCGGACGGCGTGGCGCCGTGACGCAGCGGCACGTCGAACACGCCGTTGTGGCGCCAGTGGTCAAGGTACAGCTGCTCGGGTATGCGGGCGACCAGCGTGCCCGCCGCGTCGTGCAGCGTGAGCTCGCCCAGCGCCTGCTTGCCGCCGAGCGCGTGCGTGGGATGCTGCTCGGACACCGCGCTGGCGGCGCGGGTGGTGAAGGGGATGGCGGTCGGCATGTTGAGCGAGACGCGGTCCGCGTGCAGCTTCACCAGCACCGGCCCCAGGCTGCCCTGTTGCGGCAGCAGCAAGCGGCCGCTGGGATAGGTGGCGAGCTCGTCGCGGCGCCACAGGCCGATGCTGCCGGCCAGGTCGTAGAACACCGGCGAATCCGGCTTCAACGGCGTCGACATGTTGAACAGCGCGTACTGGATCGTCAGGCCCAGCACGTCGTCGTCATCCAGCGCGTGCTGCAGCGCGCACATGCTCGATGGCAGCGGCGCGTCGGGATTGAACAGGAAGTTGCGGTCCTGCTTGGCCACCGAGAACTGGAACAGCCGCGAGCGGCCGAACTCGTCATCGAGGAAGTGTCCGCTGCGTTCGGTGACGTGGCCGCCACCCAGCCAGCGTACCGAGTGCGCCTGCGGGATGTCGGCGCTGAACAGCATCGGCGTGTGTGGCGTGGCCTGCTTGCCGCTCAGCGTGAACTGGCCGGCGTAGATCAGCGTGGTGTCCGGCTGGCCCGGGTTGTTGTCGACCCACCGCGCGCGGTTGAACGTGGTGCGCAGGTAGTCGTTGTAGTGGCCCCACAAGGCCAGCCTGGCGCCGACCAGCGCGTCCTCCGTGTCGATGTCGCCTTCGCGCAGCTGCACGCCGGTGATGCGCACGTTCTCCCACGAGAAGTGATTGTTGCCGCAGAAGTTGTAGCCGGCCGCCTGGCTGAACACACCTTCCGGGTCCGGCTTGCCGGCGGCGTTGAAGCGCGGCTCAAGCTGCCGGAGGTGCTGGTGGAACTCGGACGGCGGCCGGCTCAGGTCGAACGGCTCGCCCGCCATCGAGATCGCGTTGGTGGCGATATCGATGTGGCCGTGCGTGTTGCGGTTCGCGGTCGGCACGTTGGCGCGCGCGAAGCCGCCGAAGTGCAGGCGGGGCAGGTCGAGGATGCTCATGCGCCCTCAGCCGACGTGGTGGCCAGCTCATCGGCCTCGCCCGCAGCTTCGGCCTGCTGGCGCAGGCGCTCCAGCAGCAGGCGGGTGGCGTAACGGGCACTGATCAGGCTGCCCTCCATCCAGCCGCAGTGCTGGGTGTAGGCGTCCGAGCAGGAGATGATGCCGTCCTGGTGTAGCAGCACGGCCGGATGCGCGCTGTGCGGATCCGTGTAGAACTCGACGCCGTGCGGCCAGTGCTTGTGGAAATGCCCCTTGATCGGCGGCATGGGCTGGCCGTCCAGCGGCAGCGCGTCCTCCAGGTGGCGGCGCACCTGTTCCAGGTAGGCGTCCTCGCCCTGCTCCAGGCATTCCCGCCAATAGGTGGCGCTGTCGCTGTCGTTGTAGAACAGCAGGTACTGGTCGCCCTTGAAGTAGATCTTGCGCAGCGGATTGTTGGTCATCACCACCTTGTCGGTCAGGCCGAGCGCTTGCCACCAGGCGTGGTCGAAGGTCAGGAAGCCTTTGAACAAGGGCAGCGAATCGTATTCGAACGAGCTCCACGCTGCCGGGAAATCCAGGTTCAGCTGCGGCATCGCCGATGGCGGCACGGCCATGATCAGGTGGCGGGTGCGGTGCACCTTGGTGTCGCCCTGGTGGCTGAAGACCAGCACGTGGTCGGCGCCGGCGCGTTCGACCGACAGCAGGCGGTGCTCCATCTGGAACTCGACGCCGGCGGCCTGCGCCTGGCGTTGCAGCTGCGCCAGCAGTTCGGCGTAGCCGTCGGTGGCGTAGCGCCATTCGTTGCCGGCGTTCTCGGTGAAGCTTTGCGTCTCCGGGTGCTTCTTGATGATGTCGTAGGCCATGGCGCCCGAGACGATGGGCAGCAGCAAGGCGTCGTAGCCGGTGGCCTTGATCATGCGGATGGCTTCGGCCTCGCCCAGGTAATGGCTGACGAATTCCAGGAAGGATTCGGTCGGGTGTTCCTTCAGCATCGCGCTCAGGCTGTGCAGCGTGGCTTTGAGCTTTTCCTGCTCGCGGCCGCCGGCGGCCACTTCGGTGAAGGGATAGATCGCGTGCTGCAGGCCGCTATCCTGCATGAGCTCGTCGAAATGCGGATGCAGCTGCGGCGAGTAGCGGGCCGCGCCCAGTTCGGCGACCTCGTCACCCACCATGCGCGACTGGATGCGTCCGCCGACCCTGGCGTTCAGGTCGAAGATGCGGATGCGCAGATGCTTGCCGAAAGCGGCTTTAATCAACTGAGTTGCACATGCCAACCCTCCCAGGCCGGCGCCAATGATGCAAATGTCGGAATACTGTGTCATCCAGGGGTTCCTTTCAGTCGTAGGCAAGCTACTGATGCGGCTCAAAAAAGTTCAAGTTTGACGAGTGGTTTTTCTGCGTCAGATCAAAGACAGGGCGAACGATAACTTACTTGCATGATTGGCGATTTGACAAAAGTCAATGCACCAAAACGGGGCATGTGCTACTTTTGTAGCCTTAAATTTCCTGGAGGAAGTGGAATGGTGCGGCCGGCAATATCAAGCTATTGCGGGTGAGAATCGTGTAGTGCCGTGCGGCTGGGGTTGCGGGAGTGCGGGAGGCAAGTCACGCCGCCCGGCGCTCCGGGCGGAGCGCGTGGATCGGCGGCGGTGGGAGGACGGGGCGGTTACGGCGATTGCGCGTAGCCGCTTTCGGCGAGCAAGCGCTCGAAGTCCGTTGCGATCAAAATGTCGGCGATGGCTTGTTTTTTGTCAGTGGCTTGCTGATAGTAAGCCAGCTCAGTGGGGCGCAAAAAAGCCCGCTCGCGGCGGGCTGGTGCACGGAGCGGGGGCGGGCGTCAGCGTCCGCCGCAGGCCACCGACGAGCCATCGGCCGAGGCCTGGCAGAAGGATGCCTGGCCGCCGCATGCGACCTCGTGGCCGTTGGCCGACTGTTCGCAGTAGCTCGCCTTGCCGCCGCAAGCCACGTGCTGGCCATCGGCCGATTTTTCGCAGTAGGAGGCTTCGCCGCCGCAGGCCACGGCGCTGCCGTCGGTCGACTTGGCGCAGAACGAGGCCTCGCCGCCGCACGCGACTTGCTTGCCGTCGGACGAGGTGTCGCAGAAGCTGGCCTTGTGGCCGCATGCCACCGCGTTGCCGGCCGATGATTTCTGGCAGAAGCTGGCGGCGGGGCCGCAGGCTACCGCCCTGCCGTCGGGGGAAGTCTGGCAAAACGATGGGCCGCCATCGGCGCGGGCCGAGGCTTGGCCGGACTGCGGCACGATGGCCACGCAGCCGGCGCACAGCAGGGTGGCAAGGAAGGTCAAGGTGGAACGTGCTGCCTGCGAAATGCGCATGGATATCCCCGGAATGGTTATTGATCTTTTGCTATTATACCCATGCCCATATCCTGAAAGGAATGACCATGCAAGCCACGCAGTCCGACACCCTCGCCGCCGAGGCGGCCCTGAGCGACTGGCACCGCGCGCTGGAGCAGCATGACTGGAGCGCGCTCGAGGCCGGCCTGACGGCGGAGTTTGTCATGATCGAGCAGGACCGCATCCTGGACCGGGCCGCCTTGTTGGCGCTGCTGACTGGCAGCGCCGCGCTGGGCCGGCAACGGGCCAGCCTGCACGACTTTCGCACCCGGGTGCTGGGCGATGTGGCCTGGACCACGGCGCGCAACGATGCGGTGTGGATCGCCAGCAACGGTGAGCAAACTTCCTACGGCTTCCTGGAAACGGCCGTCCTCAAGCGGGAGGGCGGCGCCTGGCGCATCGACCGCTACCATGCGACCCGCCTGGCCGCGCACTGAATGTTGCAATTTCCGCAGCACGCGGCAAGAATGGCGGCTGTCTCATTCACAACAGGATCCCCGATGACCGACCTGAGCCCGGATGGCCAGCCGCAGCTGGGCAAGCACCGTATCGAAGCCCTGGTGGACGGCATTTTCGCCGTCGCCATGACCTTGCTGGTGATCGAGCTGCGCCTGCCCGAGCACGCGCACCTGGCCACCGAGGCCGCGCTGCGCGAGGCGCTGGTGGAGCTGCTGCCCAAGCTGATGTCGTGGCTGGTCAGCTTTTTCGTGCTGGCCATCTTCTGGATCGCCAACCATCGCCTGTACAGCTACGTGCGGCACGCCGATCCGGGCCTGCTGTGGCTGACCATCCTCAGCCTGTCCGGCGCCTCGCTGCTGCCGTTCGCCTCGGCGGTCAACGGCCAGTTCGCCTCGACCACGGGGCAGGCGGTGTATACCGGTGTGATGATCTGGCTGAGTGTGTCCACCCTACTGGTGGCGCGCCATATCCACCGCCATCCCGGCCTGTGCGCGCATCCGATGAGCCTGGGCGCCTACCGCGCGACAATGGTGCGCAGCTTCGGCGTGATGTCGATCGCGGCGCTGGCGCTGCTGATTGGCTATGTCGCGCCAGGCAAGGCCAACATCGTGTTTGCGCTGATGTTCACGCTGCGTCCGCTGGGCGCGCGCGTCGAGCGCCGCTACGCACAGGCCGCCGCCTGAGCCAGGCCTAGACCTCGCTCCACTGCCGCAGCAGGTTGTGGTAGTGGCCGGTCAGGCCGACCAGTTCCTCGCAGTCGCCCAGGCGCGCGCGCAGGCTCTGGATGTTCTGGTCCAGCTCGAGCAGCATGCAGCGGCGCATGTCGTCGCGCACCATGCTCTGGGTCCAGAAGAAGGAACAGACCCGCGCCCCGCGCGTGACCGGCTGCACGCGGTGGATGCTGGTCGACGGATAGACGATCAGGTCGCCGGCCGGCAGCTTGACCTCGTGCTCGCCGTAGGCGTCGGTGACGATCAGCTCGCCGCCGTCGTAGTCGTCGGGATCGCTCAGGAACAGCGTCGACGACACATCGGTGCGCAGCCATTGCCCGCTGGCTGCCACGCGGCGCAGCGCGCCGTCCACGTGGGAACCGTAGTGCTCGCCGCCGGCGTAGCTGTTGAACAGCGGCGGACAGGTGCGCAGCGGCAGCGCGGCGGCGAAGAACAGCGGACTGGCCGCCAGCGCCGCCAGCACTTCCGCGCCCAGCTCCTGCGCCAGCGGCGAGCCTTCGGCCAGCTGCCGGTTCTGCTTGACCTGCGCGCCCTGGGCGCCGACCGTGGTGCGGCCGTCCACCCAGTCGCTCTGGTCCAGACGGCGCCGCATGGCGGCCACTTGTTCGCGGCTCAGTACGCCGGGGATGTGCAGCATCATCGAAATTCTCCTTTAAATGAAAAAGCCCCGCCGGTGAGGGCGGGGCCAGCGCGTCACAGCATGGCTGGCGCTTAGAACTTGAAGTTGGCGGTCAGGCTGGCCGAGCGCGGCGCGCCCGGCGTGTAGCGGTAGCCCGACTTGTTGATCGCCTGTACGTACTGCTTGTCGGCCAGGTTGTAGACGTTCAGGCGCAGGTCGACGTGCTTGTTGATCGGGTACGAGGCCATGGCGTCGTACACCCAGTACGAATCGGCGTAGGCCGGGGTGCCGACCGCGCCGTCGGTGCCGCGCGCCAGCTTGTCGCTGAAGCGGGCGCCGCCGCCGAGCTGCAGGCCCATCGGCAGCGTGTACGAGGTCCACAGCGTGAACGCCTGCTTGGGCGTGTAGCTCAGCAGGTTGTCGCCGGCGGCGGTCACCACCTTGCCCGACACCACCTGGGTCGACATGCGGGTGTAGCCGGCGCTGACCAGCCAGTTGCGCAGGATCTCGCCGGTCACGCCCAGCTCGATGCCCTGCACGCGCTTCTTGCCGGTCTGGTAGAAGTTGGCGGCGTTGTTCGGGTCGGCTTCGATCTCGTTGCGCACGTCGGTGCGGTAGGCCGTGGCCGACAGCGACAGCTTCTGCTTGAGCAGGTCCCACTTGGTGCCCAGCTCGTAGTTGGTGGTGATTTGCGGATCGTAGTTCGGATTGGCCGAGCTGTTGGCGGCTGAGCTCAGCGTGAAGTTGGTGCCGCCCGGCGGCGCCTTCGAGGTCGCCACCAGCGCGTAGACGCTGCTGTCGGCGGTCGGCTTGTACAGCGCCGACAGTTTGCCGTTGAGCAGGTTGTCCGAGGCCGTCAGCGAGTTCGCCAGCAGCGTGCCGACCGGGATGGTCTGCGGCGTGGCGGTGCCCTGCACGGTCACGCCGTTGTAGGTGGTGTTGTAGTGGTCCAGGCGCACGCCGGCGTTGAAGATCCACTTGTCGCCCAGCTTGGCGGTGTCGAACACGTACACGCTCTCGGTGGTGGTGGTGCCGTCGCCGCGCGCGCCGTTGCGCACCAGGCTGACCTGGGCCGGCGTCACCGGCTGGCTGGAATCCGGATGGTAGATGCTGACCAGCGGCAGGCCGGTCGCGCCCGGCGCGTTGACGTTGGTGTAGTTGGTCTGCTTCTCGTTGACCAGTTCCAGGCCGGCCACCACGGTGTGCTTGAGCGCGCCGCCGTCGAAGTCGGCGGTGACGGTGGTCTGGTTGGTGACGATCTCGTTGAGCTGGTCCTTGTAGGTCAGGTTGGTGCGCGCGATCATCCAGTTGTCCGGATTGGAACCGGCCACGACGTTGCGCAGGTTGGCGCCGGTCGACATGAACGAGGTCAGCAGGTAGTCCTGCTTGGTGCGGCCGTAGCGGGTGGTGCTTTGCAGGCGGGCGCCGCCGGCGAAGTCGTGCTCGATGCGGGCGGTCAGCATGTCGGCCTTGACGCGGTCGAAGTCCAGCACCGAGCCGTAGAAGTTCTTCGGATCGACCGCCCTGGCGCCGGCCATGAAGGCGAAGCTCGGGCCCAGCACGGCAGGCGTGGTGGGCGTGGCCGCCTTCAGCACGACCGGCGCCGGCGGGGTCCAGCCCGGCAGGCCGATGGTCAGCACGCCGCCGTCGGGAATGTTGTCCTGGTCGACGTGCAGGTAGTTCAGGTAGACGCGGGTCGGGCCGTTCAGGCCGAAGGCGACCGATGGCGCGATGGCCCAGCGCTTGTTCTTGACCACGTCGCGCGCCGGGTTGCCGCTGTCCTGGTCGAGCACGTTCAGGCGGAAGGCGGTGCCGGTGTCGGCGTTGATGATCTTGTTCAGGTCGGCGGTGACGCGCTTTTGCTGGCCGCTGCCGACGGTGACGGCGCCCAGGTAGGCGTCTTCCATCAGCGGCTTCTTGCTGACCAGGTTGATCGAGCCGGTCGGCGAGCTGCGGCCGTTGTCGGTGCCGGCCGGGCCCTTGAGCACGTCGATCTGTTCGATGTTGAAGGTGTCGCGCGAGATCGAGCCGACGTCGCGCACGCCGTCCACGTAGATGCTGCCGGAGGCGTCGAAGCCGCGCATGTAGACCGCGTCGCCGGTGTTGGTGCTGCCGTTCTCGCCCAGGAAGAAGGCGCCCACGCCGGGGGTGTTGCGCAGCGCCTCGGTCAGCGTGACGGCGCCCTGCTGCTCGATCAGTTCCTTCTTGATTACGGTCAGCGTCTGGGCGGTGTCGACCAGCTTTTCGGTGTACTTGGCGGACGAGGCCTTCTCGGCCTTGAAGTCGTTGATGGCTTCGCCACGGACCTTGACTTCCTGCAGCGTCTGATTGCTGCCGGCCACGACAACCGGGTCGGCGCCGGTGTCGGCCGCCGCGTGGGCGGCCACCGGCAGCAGCATCACGGCCAATGCCGCGCTCATCTGTTGGTTGAAGCGCGACTGCGCGTGTTTGCGACTCTTAATCATTTGCAACTTTCTCCGAGAATGTAGGCGGCGGGCTGCGCTGCGGGCGTCTGGCTGCCGGATCGTGACGGAGGATTGTAACAATGAAGTTAACTTATGTAAATGCGAATTATTATCAATATCGTTCCGGTATGTGAAAACGGCGGGCGGAGCGGTCAGGAGGATTGGCCGGCCAGCCAGTCGCGGGCCAGCGCCAGCGTGTGTTCCAGCTCGTCGCGCACGGCCTGGTAGCGCGCTTCCAGCAGCTCGTCGCGCTGCTCGTTGATGGCGGTTTCTGCTTCGACGGTGGCCTGGATCAGGCGCTTGGCGCCCAGCACGCCGACCGCGCCGCGCAGGCTGTGGAACTGGCGGGCGGCGTCGCGCAGCCGGCCTTCCCGCAGCGCCTGGCCGGCCTGGTCGGCCGGCTGCATGCCGGTGTCGACCACGTCGCGCACCATCTTGACCATCACGGCGCGGCCCTTGGCGTCCTTGCCCATCACGCGCATCAGGCTGTCCATGCTGAAGGCGGTGGGGTCGGCGGGCGATGGCGCCGCCGGGGTTGCCGGGGGCGCCGGCGTTGCGGGGGCC
>NZ_WWCX01000108.1:0-18210 GCF_009857655.1 Duganella vulcania | reverse complement strand
GGGCACGGATGGCGGCGAAGCCGTCGGCCAGCGCCTGGCGGATGGCGACGTCCTCCGCCGCCGACTCCAGCGCCACCGTGGCCAGCGGACAGCCGCGCTGGAAGCCGCTGGCGGCCAGGCGCTGCTGGGCGCGGCCGATCCACAGTTCCAGCGCGGCCACCGGATCGGCGCCGGGCAGCAGCTTGTCCAGCAGGGCGCACAGGTCGGCCACTTGTTGTTCGATGGCCGCCACCGCCAGCTCGGATTTTCCGCCGGGGAAGTGGTGGTACAGGCCGCCCTTGGGCGTGTCGGCGGCGGCCAGGATTTCGCTCAGGCCGACGCCGTGCAGGCCTTTGTGCTGCAGCGCGTGGCCCATGGCGTGGATCAGCCGGTCTCGGGTAGGTGGTGTCGTCATGCGGTTTACTGTACAGACCGGTCGGTCTGTTGGCAAGCGAAAAAATAGTCCCGGCGAGCCGGGACCGTGTCCGCTCAGGCCAGCGTGGCTTCGAGGATCTTGACCAGCGCCTCGATGCCGTCGGCGTCGGTCTGGTCGAAGCGGTTCGGCAGCGGGCTGTCGAGGTCGAACACGCCGACGATCGCCCCATCGGCGCCGCGCACCGGCACCACCAGCTCCGAGCGCGAGTTGACGTCGCAGGCGATGTGGCCGGGGAATTCGTGCACGTCCGGCACGACGATGGATTTGCCCTCCACCACGGTGGTGCCGCAGACGCCGCGGCCCTTCTTGATGCGGATGCAGGCCGGCTTGCCCTGGAACGGCCCGAGCACCAGCTCCTCGCCCTTGAGGAAGTAGAAGCCGGCCCAGTTCAGGCCGGGCATGCTGTTGAAGACCAGCGAGCTGAAGTTGGCGGTGTTGGCGATCAGATCGCTTTCGCCGTGCACCAGGCCGGTCAACTGCGAGCGCAGGTCGTCGAACATGGCGCGCTTCGCTTCGGGAGTGTCGGTGCCGTAGGCGGTGTCGCTGATAGTGAAAGTCATGATGTCTTTGGATGTAAAAATGAGCCAGGACGGTATGGTAGCCGTTTCCGCGCCTGGCCGCAGCGGTTCATCCCAGCGTCTCGGCCGCCAGGCGCCGCAGCAGGGCCTCGGCCGGGTGGCCGTCGGCCACGATCAGGCCCAGGCCGGCGGCCAGCTCGTCGCCTTCCTTGAGCTTGCGGTAGGCCACGCCGGTCCGGCTGATCGCCGCGAACGAGGTGGGCAGCAGCGCCATGCCCTTGCCGGCCGCCACGTCGCTGAGCAGCACGTGATGGTCGTGCGGTTCCAGCAGGAAGCGCGGCGCGAAGCCGTGCTTGCGGAACACGGCGTGGCTGTGGTCGAAGAAGGCCGGCTGGCGCGCCCGCTCGAACCAGTACACCGGCTGGTCCTGCAGGTCGGCCAGCGACAGGCTGCGGCGCCTGGCCAGCGGATGGCGGCTCGACAGCGCGACCAGCGTCGGCTGCTTGCCCAGCGGTTGCACCGGCAGGTCGAAGGTCTTGGTCGGCAGCGCGATGATGGCCGCGTCCAGCCGCCGCGCGCGCAGGCGGGCGACCAGGTGCGGCGAGGTGTCGAACACCGTTTCCAGCGTGCCGCCGCCGAGCGCGGCCGGGATGCCGTCGGTGAAGGCGCGGTACAGGTCGGACTCCATCGACGAGGTCATGCCCAGCCGCAGCCGCATGGCGGGCTGGCGCGCCTGCAGCGCCTGTTCGGCCTCGTCCAGCAAGGCCAGGATGCGCAGCGCGCGCGGCAGCAATTCGGCGGCGGCCGGCGTCAGCGCCACGTGCTGGGTGTCGCGCTCGAACAGCTTGACGCCCAGCCGCTCCTCCAGCTGGCGCACGGCGCGGCTCAGCGGCGGCTGCGTCATGTGCAGCTGCTCGGCGGCCTGGCGGAAGTTCAGGCACTGGGCCACGGCCACGAACATTTGCAATGCATGCGTATCGAGTGTTCTCATGATACTGAAAAGGTATCACGATTTTGCACATTCCGCACGCCGCCCGCGCCCGCTAGACTCGGCTTCATCAACCATCAATGGAGGTCGGCATGAAGAAATTATCGTTATCGGGTATCGGTCTGGGCTGCATGGGCATGTCGGAGTTCTACGGCGCCACCGACGACGCGCAATCGCTGGCGACGCTGGAGGCCGCCTACGAGGCCGGCGTCACGCTGTACGATACGGCGGATTCCTACGGCGTCGGCCACAACGAGGAGCTGCTGGGCCGCTTCCTGCAAGGCAAGCGCGAGCATGTGACGCTGGCCACCAAGTTCGGCCTGGTGCGCAAGGCCGGCAACTATGAGCGCCGCGTCGACAACTCGCCGGCCTACATCCGCGCGGCGTGCGAGGCCTCGCTGCGCCGGCTCAACATCGAGCATATCGATTTATACTATATACACCGTTTGAACCTGGCCGAGACGCCGCTGGAGGAATCGATGGAGGCGCTGGCGCGGCTGGTCCGCGAAGGCAAGATCGGCGCCATCGGCCTGTGCGAAGTCTCGCCCGCCACCTTGCGGCGCGCGGCCGCCGTGCATCCGGTGGCCGCCGTGCAAAGCGAATATTCGCTGTGGACGCGCGACCCGGAGGACGGCGTGCTGCAGGCCTGCCGCGAGGTGGGCGCCGCGTTCTGCGCATACAGCCCGCTGGGGCGCGGCTTCCTGACCGGCAAGGTGGCGCCGCTGGAGGAGGGCGACTTCCGCAAGATCAGCCCGCGCTTCGCCGAGGACAATATGGCGGCCAATCAGCGCATCGTCGACATCGTGCGCGAGATCGCCGCCGCCAAGGGCTGCACGCCGGCCCAGCTGGCGCTGGCGTGGTTGCTGGCGCAGGGCGGGGAATACGGCGTCGATATCGTGCCCATTCCCGGCACCAAGCGCATCTCCTACCTGCTGGAGAACCTGGGCGCGCTGCAGGTGCGGCTCAGCGGCGAGGAGCTGGCGCGCATCGGCGCGGCGCTGCCGCCCGGCATGGCCGCCGGCGAACGCTATCCGCAGGAAGGCATGAAAGGCCTCAACTCCTAGCCGTTTTCCGTGACTGTCCTACGCTCGTTCTAGGCAGCCTCCGATGGCGCGCGCGCGCCGCCCGCGATACTCTGGAGGGCAGTGCGTTGCGGCCGGTATGGCGCGCGTGTTTGTTGACCATCGAAAACGGATTACATATGTCGACCAGAAAAAAGAACGCCGTCCTACCGCGTCAGGGGAAGCAGGGCACATCGTCCAAGGGGGAAAGCGCAGTGCCATACGGGCCGCCAAGGCTGTCGCCGGAAATCGAGGCGATGCTGATGGTGGGCGAGGAACACGTCATCATCAACCAGGAGGTGAACGACAACACCGGCTTCATGGCGGAACTGATCGATTCCATCTGAACGGCAGCGCACGCTGAGGGACATTCAGTTAGCCATGCTTACCGGTACACGGAATGGTCCTACGTAGCTGCCTGCACGCGTCCTATATTGTGTGGCTGGGCCGTGAACTACGATGGCTGCTCCTGTGCGACAAGCAGGATCGGACAGCAGCAGATTTCAAGGAGACTATCATGGCCACATCCAATCAGGACCACGACCAGGGCGGCAAGCAGGGCGATAAATCCGGCAGCCAGCAGAAGGACACCAGCAAGCGCGGCTTCGCTTCCATGGACCCGGAACAGCAACGTGAGATCGCGGCCGAAGGCGGCCGCGCGGCCCACGAGAAAGGCACGGCGCACGAATTCACTTCGGAGGAGGCGCGCCGGGCCGGCAGCATGAGCCACAAGAACGACACCCGCAGCAGCCAGAGCAGCACGCCCGGCAGCGCATCGAAGGGCGGCAAGGAGGACGATGAGGAGAACGGCAAGGGCAGCCGCGGCGGCTCCAGCCGTTCGGGATCGTCCGGCAGTTCGGGCTCCAAGTCCTAGGCGTGCCGGGCGCGTAGGCGCCGTCCGCTAAACAACCCGCCGGCACTGGACGCGTTTGCAGCGCGCCTGGCGCCGGCGGGTTTTCGCGTGCGCGCCAGGATCACAGGCAGATCGTGGTATGCCGGCCCATCTGCAACGGCGTGCGGCCGCTGATGGCGGTGCGGGCCAGCTGCAACAGCTGCTTCATCTTGCCGGCGCCGGCATCCCAGTATTCGGCGGTCTGCACGCGCACCCGTATCAGCGCCAGGTGCGGATCGTCCAGCCCGCCGGGAAACCAGCCGCGCACCGTCGGGTGCCACAGCTCGCGCGCCTTGGCGCGGTCCTTGAGCATGCAGGCGTGGCCGGACACCGACAGGTACAGGTTCTCCTTCGGATTGGAAAAACTGATGTTGACGTCGGGGTGCTGCTGCAGGTCGGCGGTGAAGTCGGCGTCGTCCGCCGTGAAGAACCAGAGATTGCCTTCGTTGTCGATCTGCTGCGTGGGCAGCGGGCGGCAGGTGAGCACGTTCTGGTCGCCCGATGTGGTGAACATGCCGACCGGCACATCCTTGATCCGCGCCGCGAGGGCATGGATCTGTTCCTGATTGTAGAGCGGCATGATGCGCCTCCATGATAGTGGACGGTTCCTCCACCATAGCCGTCCCCGGGCGAGCGCACCGTGCGTGACTTCACGTTGTTTTACATTAGCGATACATGCTGGCAATTGACTTTGCAAATGATAATCATTATCATCTAAAATTATTCAAATAAAGAAGGACAGTCCTTGAGCGCCCAAGCCGCAGCCTCCGCCCGTAACGCCAGCCGTGCCGTATGGCTCAAGCATCTGCATCAATGGCACTGGGTCAGTTCGGCGATGTGCCTGTTGGGCATGTTTTTGTTCGCCATTACCGGCATCACGCTGAACCATGCGTCGCAGATCGAGTCCAAGCCGTCCGTGGTGCGCCAGCAGGCCACCGCGCCGGCCGCGCTGACCGCGCAGCTGCGCGCCTACGCGGCCGGCCACGACGGCGCCAGGGAGCCGCTGCCGGCCGCCGCCGAGCAATGGCTGCGCGACACCTGGAAGGTGCAGGCCGGCGGCCGCGTGGCCGAATGGGCCGCCGATGAAGTCTACCTGCCGCTGCCCAAGGCCGGCGGCGACGCCTGGGTGCGCATCGCGCTGGAGGACGGCGCGGCCGAATTCGAGAACACCGACCGTGGCTGGATCTCGTGGCTCAACGACGTGCACAAGGGCCGCAACACCGGCGTGGCCTGGAACTGGTTCATCGACATCTTTGCCGGCGCCTGCCTGGTGTTCTGCATCACCGGCCTGCTGATTTTGAAATTCCACGCGGCCAACCGGCCGTTCACCTGGCCGATGGTGGGCCTGGGCATCCTGATTCCGTTTGTTATCGCACTGCTGTTCATTCATTAATCTCACGACAGGTTCTCCATGAAATTACGCTATTCCATCGCACTCAGCCTGCCGCTGGCCAGCGCCACGGCCACGGGCGCCGAGCTCGCGCTCAAGCTCGAAGTGCCGCAACTGAACGTGGCCGAATACCACCGCCCCTACATCGCCGCATGGCTGGAAAACGCCGACCAGAAAGTGGTGGCCAACCTGGCCGTGCTGTACGACACCAAGAAGAAGGACAACGCCGGCACCAAGTGGCTCAAGGATGTCCGTCAATGGTGGCGCAAGAGCGGCCGCGACCTGGCGATGCCGATGGACGGCGTGAGCGGCGCGACCCGGGCGCCGGGCGAACAGTCGCTGACCTTCCCGGGCGCCAAGGCCACGCTGGACAAGCTGCCGGCCGGCCAGTACACGCTGGTGGTCGAGGCCGCGCGCGAAGCCGGCGGCCGCGAGGCGGTCAAGGTGCCGCTGCAATGGCCGCCGAAGTCGGCGCAGAACGTGAGCGGCCAGGGCAAGGAAGAACTGGGCGCCGTGGTGGTTCAACTCAAACCTTAAGGCATGGCCATGAAACTGTATAAATCGTTTATTGCTCTGGCGCTGGCCGGCCTGTCGCTGAGCGCGCAGGCGCACAAGCCGTGGCTGCTGCCGTCGTCCACCATCGTCGAAGGCAAGGAAGCCTGGGTGACGGTGGACGCCGCCATTTCCGAAGGCTTGTTCGACATCGACCACCAGCCGCTCAAGCTGGACGGCATCGTCATCACCGGCCCGGACGGCGGCAAGCTGAACATGGAGAACGTCAGCAACGGCAAGCTGCGCAACACCTTCGACCTCAAGCTGCCCAAGCCGGGCACCTACCGCATCGCGCTGGTGTCGCAGGGCGTGATGGGCAGCTACAAGAACAAGGACGGCGAGATGAAGCGCTTCCGCGGCAGCGAGGAATCGCTGGCCAAGGACGTGCCGGCCGACGCCAGCGACGTCAAGCTGACGCGCATGCAGAGCCGGCTGGAGACCTTCGTCTCCACCGGCACGCCGGACATGGCGGTGTTCAAGCCGACCGGCGTGGGCCTGGAGCTGGTGCCGGTGACGCATCCGAACGACATGCGCGCGGGCGAGAAGGCCACCTGGCGCTTCCTGTTGGACGGCAAGCCCGCGGCCAACCAGGGCTTCAGCCTGATCCCGGGCGGCGTGCGCTATCGCGGCACGCTGGGCGAGCTGCGCAAGAACACCGACGCCAACGGCGAAGCCACGTTCGAGCTGCCGGCTGCGGGCATGTACCTGGTCAGCAGCGCCTGGCCGGCCGCCGCGCCGCAGGTGCCGGGCCAGCCGCCGCAGATGCCGCCGCGCCGCGTCAGCTACGCGGCGACGGTGGAAATCCTGCCGCAATAAGGCGCGGTACGCTCACCATGCGCCGGGTCTTGCTGCCTCATGTCGTGTCCGAAGAACCGGCGCCCGCCGGCGGCGTGATCCGCGATTTCGCCGGCCACAGCATGGGCACCAGCTGGTCGGCGCGGCTGGTGGCCGCGCCGGACGACGCCTGCGCCCATGTGCGGCAAGGCTTGCAGCAACAGCTCGATGCCGTGGTGGCCGAGATGAGCCACTGGGAAACCGATTCCGACCTGGGCCGTTTCAACCGCGCGGAAGCGGGCAGCTGGCAGCAGCTGCCGCCGGCTTTTTTCGACGTGCTGGCGTTTGCGCTGGACGTGGCCCGCGAGTCCGGCCGCGCCTGCGATCCCTGCGCCGGCGCGCTGGTCAACCTGTGGGGCTTCGGCCCGCACGGCAGGTTCGGCCAGCCGGATTTCGTGCCGCCGTCGGCCGCGCAGATCGGCGCGGCGTTGGCCTTGCCGCCTGCGCTGCTGGACCGTGAAGGCCGCCGCGCCTGGCAGCCGGGCGGCGTGCAGCTCGATCTGTCGGCCGTGGCCAAGGGCTACAGCGTGGACCGGCTGGCGTACTTCCTGAAGTCGCAAGGCTACGCGCACTGCCTGGTGGAAGTCGGCGGCGAGCTGCGCGGCGCCGGCCTCAAGCCGGACGGCCAGCCGTGGTGGGTGGCGCTGGAGCAGGTGGGCGATGCCGGCGCGCGGCAACCGGGCGAACTGGTGCTGGCGCTGCATGGCTTGTCGGTGGCGACCTCGGGCGACTACCGCCGCTATTTCGAACTGGACGGACGGCGCTATTCCCACACCATCGACCCGCGTAACGGCATGCCGATCGCCAACGACCTGGCCTCCGTCACGGTGGTGCATCCGCAATGCATGGCGGCCGACGCCTGGTCCACCGCGCTGACGGTGCTGGGCTGCGAACACGGCCTGCGCCTGGCCGAGCGCCTGGGCCTGGCCGCCCGCTTCGTCGTCCGCCAGGCGGACGGCGGTTTTACCGAACACATGAGTACCCATTTACGCAGCATGCTCGACGAATGATCTGGACCAACGACCCCACCCGATTGATGCTGGTAGCCAGCCTGGCGATGAGCTACGCGCTGGTCTGCCTGGCGCCTTACCTGCGCACGCGCCGCAAGCGCCTGGCCGCGCGGCGCGCCAAGGCCGAGGCGGCCGCCAACCCGGGCTGGATCGTGGCCTACGCCAGCCAGACCGGCAACGCCGAGGAACTGGCCGGCCAGACGCTGGCGACGCTGCGCCTGGCCGGCATCCCGGCGCAGCTGAGCGAACTGTCCGAGCTGCGCGCGGACGACCTGCAACGCGCCGAGCGCATCCTGTTCCTGGTCAGCACCTACGGCGAGGGCGATGCGCCGGACGCCGCCGCCGCCTTCGCCGGCCGCCTGATGGCCAATGGGCTGGCGCTGCCGCAATTGCACTACGCCGTGCTGGCGCTGGGCGACAGCGCCTACGCCCAGTTCTGCGGCTTCGGCCGCGCGCTGGACCAGTGGCTGCAGGCGCAGGGCGCGCAAAGCCTGTTCCCGCGCATCGAGGTCAACCGCAGTTCGGCCGAGGCCATCGGCGCCTGGCGCCAACAGCTCAGCCATCTGGCCGGCACCAGCGACGCGCCGGACTGGAGCGCCCCGGCCTTCGAATCGTGGCGCCTGGCCGAACGCGTGCTGCTCAATCCCGGCAGCGCCGGCGCGCCGCTGTACCACCTGGAGCTGGCGCCCGAAAACGGCGCCTTGCCGGCCTGGGAATCGGGCGACCTGGTGCAGGTTTGCGCGCCCGCCGATCCCGAGCGCGCCCGCGAATACTCGATCGCCTCGATTCCGGCCGACGGCCGCGTGCACCTGCTGGTGCGCCTGCACACGCACGAGGACGGCAGCCACGGCGCCGCTTCGGGCTGGCTGACCCGGCAGGCCGAGCCCGGCCAGGCCATCCGGCTGCGCCTGCGCCAGCATCGCCGCTTCCGGCTGGAGGACAACGCGCAGCGCCCGCTGATCCTGATCGGCAACGGCAGCGGCATCGCCGGCCTGCGCGGCCACCTGAAGGCGCGCACCGCGTCCGGCCGGGCCCGCAACTGGCTGCTGTTCGGCGAACGCAGCGCCGCGCACGACGCCCACTATCGCGACGAACTGGCGACCTGGCAGCTGCACGGCAAACTGGAAAAGCTGGACCTGGTGTACTCGCGCGACCAGCCGCAGCGGCGCTACGTGCAGCACTGCCTGGCCGAGCAGGCGGACGAGGTGCGCGCCTGGGTCGCGGCCGGCGCCGCCATCTACGTGTGCGGCAGCCTGGACGGCATGGCGGCCGGCGTCGACGCCGCGCTGGCCGCCGCGCTGGGCCGCGAAGCGCTGGACCAGCTGGCCGCCGCCGGCCGCTACCGGCGCGACGTCTATTGATGTTTTATTACAACGCACCGTAGTGGTGCGGATTTGAACATTCTGAGAATATCAAAATATTACGTTTTATCGATATATCATTGTGTGAATATGGAAATTTAATTTTGTCATAAGGCGCGTCAGGCAAACTTGTGAGGTTTGTTCTAAATTTGCTTCAACTATGTATCAAAATGTACCGGCAGGCCCGATAATTCTGTTATCGAAGAGCAATGTTGGTCACTTCGACTCCCTGACTTTCGGTGCATCTTCGGTTTGCAGTCGTCACACAGCGGTATGGCATTGCTCTCGGTTTTTACGTTTTTAATCGGGAGTTTGAATGGTATTGCAAGAAAAAATCGGCGTGCGCTCCGTGCGTATCGCCCTGAGCGTGCTGACCGGTACGGTACTGATCGCTGGCCAGGCCTTTGCAGACGAGGCTATCCAGAAAGTTGAAATCACCGGCTCGAGCATCAAGCGCATCGCCGTCGAAGGCGCGTTGCCAGTGCAGCGCCTGTCGCAGGAACAAATCGCCAAGACCGGCGCCACCACCGTTGCCGACCTGATCCAATCGCTGCCTGCGATGCAGGGCTTCAGCATCGCCGCCACCGCCGCCGGCTCCAACTCGGGCGGCATCGTGTCCGCCTCGATCCACAACATCGGCGAGAGCTACACCCTGGTCCTGCTGGACGGCCGCCGCATCGCGCCGACCGGCTCGGGCAGCACCATCAACCTGAACTCCATCCCGATGAGCGCGGTTGAGCGCGTCGAGATCCTGACCGACGGCGCCTCCGCCCTGTACGGTTCGGACGCGATCGCCGGCGTGATCAACTTCATCCTGAAGAAAAACGCCCAGGGCGGCACCGTCGACGCCACCTGGTCGCAGCCGACCAGCGGCCGTCCGGGCCAGTCGTACAACACCAACCTGACCTACGGCTTCGGCGACCTGCAGGAAGACCGCTTCAACATCCTGGCGACCTACCGCCACGACGAGCAAAGCCCGGTCAAGGCCACCGACCGTTCGTTCGCGTCGACCTCGTACATCCCGTTCAACTACAACGGCCACAACTACATTTACGACCGCACCAGCCCTGCGGCCGCCCCGGCCAACGTCGGCGTGACCTTCAACAAGGGCCTGGCGCCGATCGGCTTCAGCCCTTACCTGGCGCAGAACGGCAGCTGCCCGAAGCAGACCTACGTGAGCCTGAACAACACGGCCGACACCCGCAACTGCTCGTTCGACTCCACCCCGGCGGTGGAAATCTCGCCGCAGAACAAGCGTGACAGCTTCTTCACCAAGGCCCAGTACAAGGCCAGCGACGACATCACCGTGTTCGCCGAGATGGCGCTGTCGCGCCTGGACCTGACCGCGCGCATCGCACAGAACATCGCGCCGTTCACCATCGCGCCGGGTTCGGACCGCTACAACACCTACGTGCTGCCATACCTGACCGCCGACCAAGCCGCCAACGTCAAGCAAGTGTCGGGCAGCTACCGCACCTACGACTGGGGCACCCGCGACAGCCAGACCGTGACCGACGCCCAGCACCTGGTCATCGGCGCGGACGGCGAGATCGGCGCCTGGAGCTTCGGCACCGGCCTGACCTGGTCGCGCAACAAGCTCGACGAGCGCTATGTGGGCGGCTACGCGCTGACCAAGGAATTCAAGGACATGTTGGCCACCAACGCCTTCAATCCGTTCGCGCCGATCGGCAACCAGAGCGACGCCACCAAGGCGCAGATCGCCAACTCGATCTTCCATGGTTCGATCCGCGAAGCGTCGACCACGCTCAAGGGCGTGGACGCGCACGGTTCGCGTGAAGTGTTCACGCTGCCAGGCGGCGCCGCCAACCTGGGTATCGGCGCCGACTACCGCGAGTACGCCTACCAGCAGACCCCATCGGCCGCCGCGGCCAGCGGCATGGTCTACAACCTGAGCGCGCCAGCCGCGTACGACATGAAGCGCGCCTCGTACGGCGTGTTCGGCGAGCTGCTGGCGCCGCTGACCAAGGAGCTGGAAGTGACCCTGGCCGGCCGCTACGACAGCATCGACGGCGTCGACAACCTGCTGGCGCACCGCAAGATGGGCGAGACCCAGTCGGCCAGCACCTACAAGGTGTCGGCCCGCTGGCAGCCTACCAAGACCCTGCTGTTCCGCGGCTCCTACGGCACCGGCTTCAAGGCGCCTAGCATGCTCGACATCGGCCAGCCGCTGGTCAGCGCCGGCGTGACCGCCAACAGCTACGCCTGCCCATTCCCTGGCACCGACCTGTGCCGCCCTGGCAATGTGCAGTACAACCAGCTGTCCGGCGGTAACGAGCAGCTCAAGCCTGAGCGTTCCAAGCAGTACTCGATCGGTTTCCGCGTCGAGCCTAGCCCGTCGTTCTCGTTTGGCGCCGACCTGTGGGACGTGAAGATCACCGACGCCGTGTCGTCGATCAGCGAGCAGCAGATCTTCGGCAATCCTGCCAAGTTCCGCGACCTGTTCAGCACCTTCACCGAGCCATCGACCGGCAACACCTACTGGGCGATGAAGAGCCTGTCGATCAACATCGGCAAGACCCACAACCAGGGTATCGACTATGACATGGTGGGCCGCAAGAAGTTCTCGTTCGGCCAGCTGACCGCCAACCTGAACGGCACCTACCTGATGAAGTCGGACTACACCCGTCCGGGCACCGACGGCGACTGGACCAGCGACCTGAACTTCTTCGGCGTCGACAACAAGGTAGCCTTCCGCCACATCGTGCGCGCCGGCTTGACGCTGGACACCGGCAAGCTGAGCAACACGCTGAGCGCCAACTACCGCAACGGCTACCGCGACGCGCAAGCGACCGTGCGTAACGTCGACAGCGGCAAGGACGAGAGCATCCGTCTGTGGGTGCCGTCGTACCTGACGATCGACTGGCAGGGCAAGCTGGCGCTGACCAAGACCGCCTCGATCCGCATGGGCGTGAAGAACCTGCTGGACCGCGAACCGCCGCTGTCGCTGCGCGCCTCGTCGGGCCACCAGGTCGGCTTCGATCCGCGCTACACCGACCAGATCGGCCGCACGGTCTACCTGACCGGCACGCTGGCGTTCTAAGCCTGTGTTCTAAGTAAAAAAGCCCTGAGCGGTTGTATCGGTCAGGGCTTTTTTTATTCGGCGTTCGCTTGTTCGAGGCCGCGCGCCAGGCTGGAGATGCTGGGGTTGTCGATGAACACGCAGCGCTTGCCGTTGCGCTTGCAGTAGTCCTTGACCCGCCAGTAGGCGCTGTGGCTGATGCAGCCGGTCTGGCAGATCACCAGGTCGGCCGCGGCCAGGCTGGCGTCGAGGCGGTTGGCGTTGTCCTCCAGGCCGCCGTCATGGTGGGCGAACTGCGCGCCTTCGCGCTCGATCAGCTCGCGGTAGGTGGCGACGTTGCCGCTGCGTCCGCCCACGCACAGCACCGCGCGGTCGTTCAGGCTCAGCGGCATCCGCATCACATGCTCGACGACCTGGCGCGTTTCCTCCTGCGCCGGCGCCGGGTCGGCCGCCGTGCGCGCCTTCGCCAGCTCCAGCTTGAGCTCGGCGATCTGGTTGCGCATGCCGCGTTCCCTATCCTCCATCTGCGTCAAACGCTCGGCCAATCGGGCGCGGCTTTCCAGGCCGGGGATGGACTCGCGCAACTGTTCCAGCTCGGCCCTGAGCGAATCGATCATGCTGTCCTTGCCGACCGACTGCGCGCGCAGCTGCATCAGCTGCGCCGCGTGCCGTTCGCCGTCCGCGCTCTTGTCGGCCAGCAGGGCGGCGGCGCGCTGCTGGGCCTTGGACAGGTCGTGCGCCAGGCGCGCGTTCTCGGCCAGCGTGGCGTTGAATTTGCTGATGTCGGCGCGCACGCAGGCGCCGGCCTGGTGCTGGACCATGTGCAGGTCGCGGCACATCTGTTCTTCCAGCTCGGCGTTGCAGCGCGGATGCGTCAGGCCGGCCCAGAAGGCGCCGGCGACATCGCCGTTGGCCACGGCGGCGCGCCACAGCGCGGCCACGTCAGCGGTGCTCTTGGCGGCGCGGAAGCGCAGCAGCACGGCGGCGTAGCGGCGCTCGAGCTCCTTTTGCAGCGCTTCCGACAGGCGGTTGCGGCTGCCGCATTCGGTGACGGCGCCGACGTGTACCTCGTAATCGTCGGCCAGCACCTTGCCCGAGGTGACTTTGTCCACCAGCTTGCGCAGCACACCCAGCGGGAAGCCGACGCCGACCAGCGGGCAGTGGCAGGCATGGCCGAGCTCCCACAGCCGGCGGCGGCGCGAGGCGTGGGCCTGGTCCAGCGCCTGCGCCACATTGACGATGACGGGCTTGACCAGCTGCTGTTCGGTGTGGCGCGGCGGCGCCAGTGCGCCGGCCACCTGCGGCATGGCGGCGGCGATGATGGCCGCCAGCGGATCGTGTTTTTCGCACATGGGCGCGCGCTCCTTACGCGGCGGCGGGCGCGGTGCGGGCGCGCGCCATGATGCGGCTGAGGAAATTGCTTTTCTCCTGGGCGTGCAGGTTGCGCTCGACCACGGCGGCCCACTGCTCGGACAGCTGCTGGCAGGTGGCGCTGAGCACCGGCGCCAGGTCGGGCAGGCCGGCCAGCGCCTTCAGGTGGCGTTCGATCACCGACGCCAGCTTGACGCAGCCGCCAGCGTCGTCGCTGCCGGCGGTGTAGTGCGACATCAGATGCAGCACGGCGGACAGCATCAGTTCTGGATTGTGTCCGCCGTGCGACGGGGCGAGAAAAATCGGATTGCTACGGTCTATGGCCATCAAACGCTCCTGGGAACAGTGGAGAGTCTGGCTGGCGTACGGCTGGCTACTCGGGGAGGGGGAGGGCGCGCTGGCGCCCTGGTTCACGCACAGTGAACGGTGTCCGTCATGCGGTCAGGATCAGCTTGTTGAGCTGGGTGATGCGCAGGCGGTAAATGCGGCCCGAATGTTCGATCTCGACTTCGCGGCCATCGCCCATCAGGCTGGCGCTGGTGATGCGCTTGGTCGGCACGGCGACCGGCGCGCCCACGACGGCGGCGGCGTGGATGGCGGGTGGGGTGGCGGGCAGGGTCGTGGTCATCTTCAAGGCTCCTTAATAAGAATGATTCGTATTTGCATTCATTATTGTGGAAGCACGGAAGGAATGCAAGCGTTATTTAGGAGTTATTGACTGCCGGGCCGCCACGGATAAAAAAAGGCCCGGCAGGAGAAACCGGGCCCAAGCTGGGTACGGGAGCTGGCTACAGCGCGGCCAGCAACTGGGCGGGCGCGACGGCGTCCTCGCCCTTGGCCTTGGCGGCGGCCTGTTGCTTGGCGCGGGTGCGCGAGGGCGGCAGGCGGCGCAGGGTTTTCAGCGCCTCCGGATCCTTGATGCCGATGGTGCGCTGGTCCACGCTGATCAGGCCGATCTCGTTGAAGGCCGACAGCGTGCGGCTGACTGTTTCCAGCGTCAGGCCGAGGTAGCTGCCGATCTCGTGGCGCGTCATGCGCAGGTTGAACAGCTTGCTGGAATAGCCCATCTGCGCGAAGCGCTCGGCCAGCGACACCAGGAAGCGCGCCACGCGCGCCTCGGCGCTGAGCGCGCCCAGCATGCCGATCATGGCCTGCTCGCGCACCAGCTCGCGGCTCATGACGCCGTACATCATGTTTTCCAGTTCCAGGTGGACCCGGCCCAGCGCCGTCAGCTTCTTGAACGGCAGCAGGATCAGGTCGCAGTCGGACAATGCCACGGCCTCGGAGGAATAATGGCGGGTGTGGATGCCGTCCACGCCCAGCATGTCGCCCTTCATCGGGAAGCTGAGCACCTGCTCGTTGCCGAACTCGTCGATAAGCACCGTCTTCAGGAAGCCGGAGTTGACGATGTACAGCGTGTCGAACGGCTGGCCGATGGTGTGGATGCGCTGGCCGGTCTTGAACTGCACATGCTGGAACAGCAGCTCCTCGTTGCTGATCGAGCAGGCTGCCGGGATGTGCAGCAGGTCGCACACTTCCTTCAGGTTGGACCAGAGCCGCCCCTGGCGCTGACGGCCCGCCTCCATCGAGGAGGACTGCATCGTGGCAGTGGTGGCCGGGCGAATTTCAGACGCTTGCGTAGACAGCATGTTGATCTCCTGTGTACAGGGTAAGGCTTTGAGAAAGGACGGGAACTGGACGAGGCCGCGCTGCTTGGTTTCCTGTTGTGGTGTGTGGCACGGCATCATGCGGCGATGTGTAGCCATGCAGCATGAATCGTATGGTTTCAGTATGCCAACGCGGGGGGGAGATAGATATCAGCAATGGCTGAATCTGCGCGTAGGAGAGGGCGCAGCATTGTAGGAGTTGTCCTAATGGCGGACGGCCGGATCAGGTCTTGAAGGGAGATAACAAACGGTGCGCGACGGCATATTGCACCATTTCTGAGAGGGAACTCATGCCCATTTTCTGCATGATGCGGGTCTTGTGGGTGCTGACGGTCTTGACGCTAAGATGCAAGCTGTTGGCGATTTCCGTGATCGATTTCCCGGCCACGAGTAGCGAAAAAACCTCAAATTCGCGGTCCGACAGCTGTTTATGCAACAGGCTCTCGTTGGGCATCATGATGTTGAGCGCCAGTTGCTCGGCCACCTCGGTGCTGATGTAGGGGCGGCCGGAGGCGACCTTGCGGATCGCGCCGACCAGCTGGGTGCCGGCGCTTTCCTTGGTCAGGTAGCCCTGGGCGCCGGCGCGGATGGCGCGCACCGCGTACTGTTCCTCCTCGTGCATGGTGAGGATCAGGATGGCGAGCTTGGGCGCCTCCGCCTTGATCTGGCGGATCAGGTCGACCCCGCTGCGGCCGGGCATGGACAAGTCCAGCAGCAGCAGGTCGAACCCGCCCTGGCGCACGTGGCCCAGGACCTCGAAGCCGTCGATGGCCTCGCCTACGATGTCGATGTCGGGCGCGCCGTCGAGGATGCGCTTGAGACCCTCGCGCATGATGGTATGGTCGTCGGCGATGACAATTCGGATCATAGAGATGCTTAAAAAAGTGACTAAAAGTAAGTTTTATTATTTTTGAAATAACCTTGTGATCTTACTATAAAAAGCATCCAACCCGCTTTTTATTTGCTGCCGGGTTCCTTGATCAGGCGGTGCACCAGCACCGGTGTTTTCGCATGCGACAACACCTTGTTGGTCACACTGCCCAGCAACAGCTGGCCCCAGCCGCTGCGGCCGTGCGAACCCATGAAGATCAGGTCGCAGTGGTGTTTTTCCGCCACATCGACGATCTTCAGCGCCGCGCTTTCCGCGAACGCGGTCAGCGCCTCGCACGGCACGCCGCGTTTGGCGCAGGAATCGACCACGTCCTGCGTGTGCTCCTTGCCGGCGCGCAGCATCGCGGCGCGGTATTCGTCCTCGCTGGGGTAGCTGGGCGGGATGATCTCGACATAGATCGGGTACTGGTATTCCGGCGCCACGAACAGCACCAGCACCTCGGCCTTCATCTGCTCGGCAAAGGCCACCCCGGCGCAGGCGGTTTTGCTGGAAACGGCGGAACCGTCGGTGGTGATCAGGATTTTGCGGTACATGATGAACCTCCTTTTAAAACCAGCTGGCTGCTCTTAATTGTAGTCCCGATTTACATTATTGTTAGTATGGAAAGACTTGATGCTTATCAAATAAAAGTGCTTTACGCTGGGGCGCGCTTGTGGCCTTTCCCACTTTTTACCTGCTTTTTTTGCACGGTGGCACTACTTTTGTGTCTCAAAGCGTGTTTTGTCGATCTAACCAATGTTAGTATCACCAAATACAACGGAACTTGGCTTGGACCCGGAGCGCAGGGCAGGCGACCCCACTCTGGGATTGAATAATCTGGCTGTGCCCTGATACACTCGGGTAAGTGCGTTATATTGCCGAGCGTCATCACAAGCAAGCAATTTTAGGGCAGCAATTTTACAAATTATGGAGAAGCAGGGATTATGACCAACGCCGCTGACGATTTCGACGCACTATTTGACGAGGTGTCTGCCCAGAGCAAGACCGCAGCGCCTGCTCCAGCGCCTGCTGCCGCTGCGGAAGACGATTTGGAAAGCCTGTTTGACGAAGTGGCATCGGCCCGTCCGGCGGACGTGGTGGCAGCCGCCCCCGCCCCCGCCCCCGCGCCGGCCCCGGCCCCGGCCGCCGCTGCCGCCGCCGCGCCGGCCGATGGCGCGGTTGACGGCGAAGACAAGCCCATGTTCGAACGCCTGGGTGGCATCGTGCGCCTGCTGCACGATTCGCTGCGCGAACTGGGCTACGACAAGGCGCTGACCGAAGCGTCGTCGCAGATCAACGATGCCCAGGACCGCCTCGAATACGTCGCCACCCTGACCGAACAAGCCGCCAACAAGGTGCTCAACACCCTGGACGAGGGCATGCCGGAGCAGGACACGCTGTCGAAGAAATCCAAGGAAATGGAAACCCGCTGGGCCGACCTGTTCGCCGGCAAGCTGAGCCTGGACCAGTTCAAGCAGCTGGCCGGCGACTCGCAAGCGTTCGCCGGGGCCGTGTCGGCCGCGACCGAGGCCGAGAAAGCCCGCCTGCTGGAAATCATGATGGCCCAGGACTTCCAGGACATCACCGGCCAGCTGATCAAGAAAGTCGTGAACATCACCAAGACGGTGGAGCACGAACTGGCCACGCTGCTGCGCGACAACGCGCCGCCGGCGGTACGCGAGAAAATCGCGCAAAAAGAGGTGAGCCTGATGCAAGGCCCTTCGGCTCCGGCCGTTGCCCTGAACCAGGACAATGTCGACGACCTGCTTGCTGATCTGGGATTCTAATGGACGATATGCTCAAGGATTTCGTCGTCGAGGCGATGGATCTTGCGGTCAACGTTGAAGAGCATCTGCTGCGGCTCGAACGCGACCCGGACAACAAAGAAACGCTGAACGCGGTGTTCCGCTCCTTCCACACCATCAAGGGCGGGGCCGGTTTCATGGGCCTGCCGGCGCTGGTGGCGGCCTGCCACCTGACCGAGAACCTGTTCGACGCGCTGCGCACCGGCGCCGCGCCGGTGACGCCGATCGCGATCGAGGCGGCGCTGCAGGCTTCCGGCTTCGTGGCCGACCAGCTCGCCGAGCTGAGCAACGGCGCCGAGCCGGACAGCCTGCCTGCCATGCCCAAGGACCTGGAAGTCATCCTGACCGACGCCATCGAAGGCAAGACCACCGCCGCGCCGCCGAAGGCCGCCGCGCCAGCCCCTGCGGCTGCGCCGGCCGCCGCCGCGCCGGCTG
>NZ_WWCX01000107.1:0-18968 GCF_009857655.1 Duganella vulcania | reverse complement strand
GGCTGGCAAGGCGGCGCAGTCCGGGACGATCGTGGGCCTGCTGTCGCGCGAGTCGGGCGAGACGCTGATCGACCAGATCGTGCGCTCGGTGGCCGCGCGCATCGACGACCGCCTGTTGCGCGGCGGCGCGCGCATGCCGTCGATCCGCGCGTTCGCGGCGGCGCATGGGGTGTCGGCGTTCACGGTGGTGGCCAGCTACGACAAGCTGGTGGCCTCCGGCTATCTGGAGTCGCGCCGGGGCGCGGGCTTCTTCGTGCGCGAACCGGCGGCGATGGAGCTGAACCTGGCGCAGCGGCGTCCGGGCGGGCGGCGCCGGACCGGCGAGGCGGAACGCGACCACCCCGGCGTCAAGCCGATCGACGTGGTCTGGCTGGTGCGGAATATGTTCCGCCAGATGCCGCACGGGCAGATGCCGGGCACCGGCGTGCTGCCGCCGGACTGGCTGGACGGCGTCGCCATCGGCAATGCGCTGCGCGCGGTCAGCCGGCAAAATACCAACCTGCTGATCGGCTATGGCGTGCCGCAGGGCTTCCTGCCGCTGCGCCAGCAGCTGCAGCTGAAATTGGCCGAGCTGGAGATCGCCGCCGCGCCGGAGCAGATCGTCACCACGGCCGGCGTGACGCAGGCGCTGGACCTGGTGGCGCGCGAGTTCACGCGGCCTGGCGACACCATCTTTGTCGACGATCCGGCCTGGTTCCTGATGTTCGGCTCCTTCGCGGCGCTGGGCGCCAAGGTGGTGGGCATCCCGCGCCTGGCCGACGGTCCGGACATCGCCCAGCTGGCGGAGCTGGCGGCGCTGCACAAGCCCAAGCTGTACATCATCAATTCGGTGCTGCACAATCCCAGTTCGACCTCGCTGTCGGCGGCCAAGGCCTTCCAGGTGCTGCGGCTGGCGGAGGAGCATGACTTCATCATCGTCGAAGACGATATCTACTGCGACCTGCATCCGGGCGTGGCGGTGCAGCCGGCCACGCGGCTGGCGGCGCTGGACCAGCTGCAAAGGGTGATTTACCTGGGCGGCTTTTCGAAGACGATGGCGGCCAACCTGCGGGTGGGCTTCATCGCGACCTCGCCGGAACGCGCCGAACGCCTGGCCGACCGCAAGATGCTGACCATGCTGACCACCAGCGATATCGGCGAGCGGGTGGTGTACAAGGTGCTGTCGGAGGGTTCGTTCCGCAAGCATATCGACCGCGTGCGCGCGCGGCTCGACGGCATCCGCGCCAAGACCATCCGCCAGATGGAGCGGGTGGGGCTGAAGGTGGACGTGGTGGCGCCGGCCGGCATGTTCGTGTGGGTCGATGCGGGCTGCGACACCAATGTGCTGACCGAGAAGGCGATGGCGCATAACATGCTGCTGGCGCCGGGCAGCCTGTTCTCGCCCAAGCAGCTGCCGTCGACCCGCATGCGGCTCAACGTGGCGGCCATGCAGGAGCCGGCGGTGTGGCGCTTCCTGGAGCGGGAGTTGGGTCAATGAGGGGCAAATGAGGGGCCGCTCTTGAAATCACTCTTATAATCCCCACTTTCTTGGAACTTTTGCGTTTTTTGTATCATCCACCACAAGACTATTGAGGCTTTCAAAATGGCAGACACCGATAAGCAAACCCTGGGATTTCAGGCCGAAGTAAAACAGCTGCTGCAGCTGATGATCCACTCGCTGTACTCGAATAAAGAGATTTTCCTGCGCGAGCTCATTTCGAACGCGTCCGACGCGTCCGACAAGCTGCGCTTCGAGGCGATCAACAACGACGCCCTGTATGGCAACGACCATGAGCTGAAGATCAAGGTATCGTTCGACAAGGCCGCGCGCACCATCACGATTTCCGACAACGGCATCGGCATGAGCCGCGACGAGGCGATCTCGCACCTGGGCACCATCGCCAAATCGGGCACCAAGGAATTCTTCGGCAAGCTGTCGGGCGACCAGCAGCAGGATGCGGCCCTGATCGGCCAGTTCGGCGTGGGCTTCTATTCGGGCTTCATCGTGGCCGACAATATCACCGTCGAAACCCGCCGCGCCGGCGCGCCGGCCTCCGAGGGCGTGCGCTGGGAATCTGCCGGCGAGGGCGATTACTCGGTCGAGCAGATCGAGAAGACCGGCCGCGGCACCGACATCATCCTGCACCTGCGCGAGGGCGAGGACGAGCTGCTGTCGTCGTGGAAGATCAAGTCCATCATCCGCAAGTACTCTGACCATATCTCGCTGCCGATCGTGATGGCGAAGGAGGAGTGGGACGAGGAGAAGAAGGAAACCGTCGTCAAGGACGAACTGGAGACCGTCAACCAGGCCAGCGCGCTGTGGGCCCGCAACAAGGCGGACATCACGCCGGAGCAGTACGACGAATTCTACAAGCACGTGTCGCACGACTTCCAGGCGCCGCTGACGCACACGCACAACCGTGTGGAAGGCCGCAGCGAGTACACGCAGCTGCTGTACATCCCGGCCAAGGCGCCGTTCGACCTGTGGGACCGCAACAAGCGCGGCGGCATCAAGCTGTATGTCAAGCGCGTGTTCATCATGGACGATGCCGAGCAGCTGATGCCGGCCTACCTGCGCATGGTGAAGGGCGTGATCGACTCGGCCGACCTGCCGCTGAATGTGTCGCGCGAGATCCTGCAGGAGTCGCGCGATGTGAAGGTGATCCGCGACGGTTCGACCAAGCGTGTGATCGGCATGCTGGAGGAACTGGCGAACGCCGATGAGCAGGAGAAGAAGGACAAGTACGTCACCTTCTGGAAGGAGTTCGGCCAGGTGCTGAAAGAGGGCATCGGCGAGGACGCGACCAACAAGGACCGCCTGGCCAAGCTGCTGCGCTTCGCCTCGACCGCCAACGACAGCGACGAGCAAAGCGTCTCGCTGGAGCAGTACGTGGCGCGCCTGAAGGAAGGCCAGGACAAGATCTACTACGTCACGGCCGATAACTACGTCGCCGCGAAGAACTCGCCGCACCTGGAGATCTTCCGCAAGAAGGGCGTGGAAGTGCTGCTGCTGACCGACCGCGTGGACGAGTGGATGCTGTCCTTCCTGACCGAGTTCGAAGGCAAGGAGCTGGTGTCGGTGGCCAAGGGCGGCCTGGATCTGGGCGCGCTGGAGGACGAGGCCGAGAAGAAGGAACACGAGGAAACCGAGACTTCGTACAAGGATTTGGTCGGCAAGATGAAGGAAGTCTTGTCGGACAAGGCCAAGGACGTGCGCGTGACGTTCCGCCTGACCGACTCGCCGGCCTGCCTGGTGGCGGACGAGCATGAGCTGTCGGGCAACTTGCTGCGCATGCTGAAGGCGGCGGGGCAGAGCGCGCCGGAGTCCAAGCCTATCCTGGAGATCAATCCTAACCACCCGCTGGTGACGCGCCTGAAGTACGAAGAGTCGGGTACGGCGTTCGGCGACTGGGCCAACATCCTGTTCGACCAGGCGCTGCTGGCCGAGGGCGGTTCGCTGAGCGATCCGGCCACCTTCGTCAAGCGCCTGAACGAGATGCTGCTGAACGGGGCAAGCAAGTAAGGCCTGTCCCGGGAGTTGTGCTATTTTAGGGTTTCATTGGCACACTCCCGGGATGTACATGAACAAGATCCTCTGGGCGCTGACTGGCGCCCTTGTTGTTTCCGCTCCGGCCGTCCTGGCCCAGCTGCCGGCCTCGACGCCGGGCGTGGCGGCGGTTCCCCTTTATCCAGCATTGCCGAGCGAGACGCCGGACGAGTTCAAGGCGCCGTTGGACGGTCTGGACTACGTCAAGCGCAGCGTGATGATACCGATGCGCGATGGCGTTAAGCTCAATACCGTGATCATCGTGCCGCGCAAGGCCAGCCATGCGCCCATCCTGCTGACGCGCACGCCCTACAACGCGGCCGAGCTGACCAGTCATAACGAGAGCTCGCAGATGGAGTCCATGCTGCAGGGCTATGACAACGCGGCCGATGTCATCGCCGAGGGCGGTTATATCCGCGTGGTGCAGGATGTGCGCGGCAAGTACGGCTCCGAGGGCGATTATGTGATGAACCGGCCGCTGGGCGGCAGCGCGCTCAATCCGACGCCGGTCGACCATTCGACCGATACCTGGGACACCATCGACTGGCTGGTCAAGAATATTCCCGAAACCAATGGCAAGGTCGGCATCATCGGCATTTCGTACGACGGCTTTTTACCGCTGATGGCGCTGGTCCATCCGCATCCGGCGCTGAAGGTGGCGGTGCCGATGAACCCGATGGTGGACGGCTGGCGCGGCGACGACTGGTTCCACAACGGCGCGTTCCGGCAGGTGAACCTGTCGTATGTGCTGGAGCAGGTGGTTACGCGGCGCAACGAGGCCAAGTGGTACACCTCGCACTACGACGATTACGATACCTTCATCCGCGCCGGTTCGGTGGGGGAGCTGGCGCGCCAGCGCGGCGTGGAGCAGAGCGGTTTCTGGCGCAAGATCGTCGCGCATCCGAGCTATGACGCGTTCTGGAGCGGGCAGGCGATGGACAAGATCCTGGCCCGGCAGCCGGTGACGGTGCCGACCATGCTGGTGCACAGCCTGTGGGATGCCGAGGATATCTATGGCGCGATCGCGGTGTACAAGGCGATCAAGCCGCATGACCAGGACAACAAGGTGTTCCTGGTGATGGGGCCGTGGAACCATGGCGGCGGCATCGGCGATGGCAGCCATCTGGGTGCGCTGCGCTTCAACAGCGATACGGCGCTGCACTTCCGGCAGGAGATTTTGCGGCCTTTCCTGGACCGCTACCTGAAGGATGAGGCGCCGGCCGGGGCGGCCACCCCGATCGCGCCGGTGACGGCCTTCGAGACCGGCAGCAACAAGTGGCGCTCGCTGAACAGCTGGCCAAGCGGCTGCGTCAGCGGCTGCGCGATCGCGCCGGCCACGCTGAGGCTGGCGGCCGGCGGCAAGCTGCGGCTGACCAGCGAGGCGTCGCGGCCGGCCTCGGCGCCGGCGCAGCGGGCGGCGTTCGACGAGTATGTGTCCGATCCGGCCAAGCCGGTGCCGTACCGCGCGCGGCCGATCGCGCCGTATGGCTACGACGAGGCCAAGGGCCAGACCTGGCCGCGCTGGCTGGTGGACGACCAGCGCGAGGCGTCCGGCCGCACCGATGTGCTGAGCTACACGACGGACGTGCTGACGGCGCCGGTGAAGATCAGCGGTGAGCCGGTAGCGCACCTGCTGGCCGCGACCAGCGGCAGCGACGCGGACTGGGTCGTCAAGCTGATCGACGTCTACCCGGACCAGGTGGCGGCGCAGCCGGAGATGGGCGGCTACCAGTTGATGGTGTCGGCCGATATCTTCCGGGGCCGCTACCGCGAGAGCCTGGAGATGGCCAAGCCGATCGCCGCCAACACGGCCCTGCCTTACACGTTCGCCATGCCGACCGCCAACCACGTGTTCCTGCCGGGGCACCGCATCATGGTGCAGGTGCAGTCCAGCTGGTTCCCGCTGTACGACCGCAACCCGCAGACCTTTGTGCCGAACATCTTCTACGCCCAGCCGGGCGACTACAAGAAGGCGACCCAGCGCGTCTACCACGACAGCTATATCGAGCTGCCGCTGGTCGGAGCGGCGCGCTAGTCAGGCCTGCTTGCGGCGGCGCCGCGCCATCAGCAGCACGACCGGCACGCCCAGGCCCAGCATGCCGAGCATGGCGGGCTCGGGCACGGGCGCGGCCATCAGGAAGCCGCGGATTTCGCCGCCTGGATATTTGTCGCTGTGGATGTTGAGGTAGGCTTCGCCGCCGGCCAGGCCGGCGCCGAAGGCCGCCTCGGCGCCGGCCGTGGTGCCGCCGTGGCTGCTGATGAATGCCGGGTTCCAGCTGCTGGCCAGCGAGGTGTTGTAGATATTGCTGTAGGCGCCGTGCATCACGCCCAGGGGGAAACCGCCGAAGGTGGGCGTTTCTGTAGCGACACCAGCGGTGCCGGCGTCCGCCATGGCGGTGCAGCAGTGGATGTGCGAGGCGGTGCTGGGGCCGAGCAGGCCGCTGAAGGCAACGTCCACTTCCAGGACGTGGGTGGCGGCGTCGAACGCGACCACCGCCGCGCCGATGCCCGGCGAGGTGTTGGACGGCGATTCCTTCGGGCCGGTGAGGATGGCGGTGTAGGTGGCGGCGCTGGCCGTCGCGGTCATGAGCAGCAGGCTGGCGGCGGCTGCGCAATGGCGGAGATGCTGGTTCATTTTTCTTCCCTCCTTGTGCGTGATGCTTATTTAGAGGGCCGGCCAGCGCGGGAGTTCCCTCAGCGGTGCACCTTTTCGCAGAAATCGCGCAGCAGGCGTTCGCCTTCGGGCCAGGGGCCGTAGCCGGCGTCGCCGTTGATGTGGCCGGCGTTGCCGATCTCGACGTACTCGCTGCCCCAGGCTTGCGCGAACTGGCGGGCGCGTTGCGGGCTGACGTACGGGTCGTCGCTGCTGGCGATCACGATGCTGGGGAAGGGCAGGCGCGCCAGCAGCATGGGCTGGAAGCCGGTGGTGCAGTCGGGGTAGCTGGGGGCGTCGGTGTCGCTGGGGGCGACCAGGAAGGCGCCGGCGATCTTCAGCGGCGAGCCGGAGGCGGCCCAGCGGCCGACCAGCGAGCAGCTCAGGCTGTGCGCGGCCAGCACCGGCGGGCGTTGGCAGCGGGCGATGGCGGCGTCCAGCTCGGCCACCCATTCGGCGCGGTCGGGGGTGTCCCAGTCGCGGTGCGGTACGCGGACCCAGCCGGGGTGCCTGGCTTCCCATTGCGTTTGCCAGTGGGCGGCGCCGGAGTTCCACAGGCCGGCCAGGGTTAGTACTTCGTAGTCCATGCGTTGTCCTTGCTCGGTAAGATGGTGCTTATCTTACTGCGCCAAGGTGCGCAATATGTGCCGGCGCGGCCGTTTTGCGCAAGCGTGGACAAATGCCGGGAATCAAGCCGGAGCAGGGGGATGGGGTGCCTTTTTGCGGACCTTCGGAAAAACGGTACTGATTCGGCTCTCTGAAACCTTCTGAAATCCGCGGAATCGCGCTGGCGCGGGGGCGGCCGAATTTACAGCACGATCCGGATACTTTCAGAAGGTTTTAGAAGGCGGTTTCAGTAGCGTTTTTCCGAAGGAGCGTGCAGACCTCCCCCCGGTGTGTATTCTCGCGGCAATCTCAGAGCGCGGTGCGCAGGGCGAACAGTTCGGGGAACAGCACCACGTCCAGCATCTTGCGCAGGTAGCTGACGCCGGCCGTGCCGCCGGTGCCGGTCTTGAAGCCGATGATGCGCTCGACCGTGGTGACGTGGCGGAAACGCCAGAAACGGAACGCGGTCTCCAGGTCGACCAGCTTTTCGGCCAGCTCGTACAGCGCCCAGTGGCGGCTCGGGTCGCGGTAGACTTCCAGCCAGGCGTTCTTGACGGACTCGTCGGCGACGGTGGGCTGGGTCCAGTCGGCGTTCAGGCGTTCGGCGGCGACCGGCAGGCCGTTGCGGGCCAGCAGCTTGATCGCTTCGTCGTAGACCGAGGGCTCGCGCAGCGCCTTGTCCAGCACGGCGAACGCGGCGGGCGCGGTGGTGTGGACGTTGAGCAGCGCGGCGTTCTTGTTACCGAGGATGAACTCGATCTCGCGGTACTGGTAGGACTGGAAGCCCGACGACGCGCCCAGGTAGGGGCGGATGGCCGTGTACTCGGGCGGCGTCATCGTGGCCAGCACGTCCCAGGCGTGCACCAGCTGGTCCATGATGCGGGCCACGCGGGCCAGCATCTTGAAGGCCGGGGCCAGGTCGTCCGATTGCAAGTGGCTGCGCACCGCGTGCATCTCGTGCAGCATCAGTTTCATCCACAGTTCGCTGGTCTGGTGCTGGATGATGAACAGCATCTCGTTGTGGTTGGGCGACAGCGGATGCTGGGCGGTGAGGATCTGGTCCAGGCCCAGGTAGTCGCCGTAGCTCATCGAATTGCTGAAGTCCATCTGCGCGCCGTGCCATTCTGCGCTGCCGGCGGCGGCATGCATCGGGCAGCCGCTGGCGCTGGTTTTGGAATCGCTCATATTATTTATCTCGTTTTCAGGTCACGGCGTCGCGCTTGGCGTCGACGTTGTAGTCTTTGCGGTCGAGGATGTCGCGCAGGATGTCCACCGCGTCCCAGACGTCGGCATAGCTGGTGTACAGCGGCGTGAAGCCGAAACGCATGATGGCCGGCTCGCGGTAGTCGCCGATGACGCCGCGCGCGATCAGCGCCGACATCACCGCGTAGCCGTGCGGATGGGTGAAGCTGACCTGGCTGCCGCGGCGGGCATGCTCGCGCGGCGCGACCAGTCCCAGCGGATGATCGGCGCAGCGCTGCTCGACCAGTTCGATGAACAAATCGGTCAGGGCCAGCGACTTGGCGCGGATGGCGGCCATGCTGGTCTGGGCAAACACATCCAGGCCGCACTCGACCATCGCCAGCGACACCACCGGCTGGGTGCCGCACAGCGCGCGGCCGATGCCGTCGGTCGGGGCGAAGTCGGGCGCCATGGCGAACGGGGCGGCGTGCCCCCACCAGCCCGACAGCGGCTGGCGGAAGCGCTGCTGGTGCTTGCGCGGCACCCAGATGAAGGCTGGCGCGCCGGGGCCGCCGTTCAGGTATTTATAGGTGCAGCCCACGGCCAGGTCGGCGCCGTCGGCGTTCAGGTCGACCGGCACCGCGCCGGCCGAGTGCGCCAGATCCCAGACGATCAGCGCGCCGGCCGCGTGGGCGAGGGCGCTGGTGGCGCGCATGTCGTGCTGGTAGCCGGTGCGGTAGTTGACGTGGGTGAGCAGGACGGCGGCGGTGTCGGCGCCGATGGCGGCCGGCAGTTCCTCGACCGAGTCGACCAGCTTGACGCTGTAGCCGCGTTCCAGCCAGCCGCTCAGGCCCTGGGCCATGTAGATGTCGGTGGGGAAGTTGGAGCGTTCGGTGACGATCACGCGGCGGGCGGACCGGGCCGGGTCGCTGGCCTGCATGTGCAGCGCGGCGGCCAACGCCTTGAACAGGTTGACCGAGGTGGTGTCGGTGATGACCACTTCGCCGTCCATGCCGCCGATCAGCGGGGCCAGGCGGTTGCCCAGGCGCTTGGGCAGGTCGAACCAGCCGGCGCTGTTCCAGCTGCGGATCAGGTCATGCCCCCATTCCTGGGCGATCACGTGCTGGGCGCGGGCCAGCGCGGCCTTGGGGCGGGCGCCTAAAGAGTTGCCATCCAGATAAATCACATGGTCGGGCAGGTCGAACTGGTCGCGCAGCGCGGCGAGCGGATCTTGCGCGTCGCGGCCCAGGCAGTCATTGCGAGTTGTCATTATGTAACTTTCTTGCAAGGGTGGGGAAATGCTTTAGGCTTCAATAAGTTGCCAGTGTAACCCGAAAAACCGCTGGCGGGCCCCGCCGGGGAGCCGCCACCCGCCCGCAAACCCGCATGGATGCTGGCTTTGCGACTTTTTTAAATTATTTTCGATTTTTTTCAAAAAAACCCTAAAGTTCCCCAAATCGCTGCCGTTACCAGATTCATGATGAGCGGAAAAGCGCCATCAGGTTGCAGAAGGCGAGTCGAAAATAGTTCAAAATATTTTCGGCGGAACCCTAAAGTTCCTCAAAACGCTGCCGTAACCGGGTTAGATGTAGCAAAAAAGAGTCGCTGAATCGTTTTATTTTCGCTTCATGACAGGGCTTTTTTGAAGATATTGGACCTTACCAAACCGGCGCCGCAAGGGCGCTGATGAGTGATTCGCGAGTGTTTGTCAGACAAACACCGACGGATCGCGTTCGCTATTTCCTGACGAAAAATACGGAGGCCATCCTCTACTCGTATTTTTGTTGCTCCCGCAGAATGTATCTCACTGGAAACGCAATTGTGTTCCGCAGTGCAGATACTAGGAGATGGAAAATGACCGCTAACGATATGATGGCTGAAATTCGCGACGCTAACCTGAGCTACCTGATGTTGGCCCAGCAGATGATCCGCGCCGACAAAGTTACCGCGATCTTCCGCCTCGGCATCGCCGCCGAGATCGCCGACCTGATCGAAGGCATGAGCAACGCGCAGATCCTGAAACTGGCAGGCGGCAACATGATGCTGGCCCGCTTCCGCTTCGACGACAGCGCCATCCTGTCGATGCTGACCAACTATAATAAGGACCGCGTGCTGGCCCAGTCGCACGCCGCCATCCTGATGGCCGGCCAAGCCGTCGAAGAAATCGCCTGATCACCCAGCCGGAGCCGGATCATGTCCAAGAAAAGCGTAGTGACGGAAGCCCAGGAAATCCAGCTGGCCATCGAACTGATCCAGCTTGGCGCGCGCCTGCAGCTGCTGGAATCGGAAGTGTCGCTGTCGCGCGAGCGCCTGCTCAAGCTGTACAAGGAGCTCAAGGGCGTGTCGCCGCCAAAGGGCATGCTGCCGTTCTCCACCGACTGGTTCCTGACCTGGCAGCCGAACATCCACTCCTCGCTGTTCATCAACATCCACAAATTCCTGACCGAGCACGCCGGCGCCACCGGCATCGAGGCGGTCATGAAAGCCTACAAGCTGTACCTGGAGCAAATGCCGCCGGAAGCGGGCGAGGAACCGCTGCTGTCGCTGACCCGCGCCTGGACGCTGGTGCGCTTCTTCAGCGGCAAGATGCTGGAACTGGCCCCGTGCGGCAAATGCCAGGGCAAGTTCGTGGTCAACTGCATGGACCTGAACGGCAGCTATGTCTGCGGCCTGTGCCACATGCCCTCGCGCGCCGGCAAGACCAAGAAGGCCCGCGACGCCGACGCCCTGGCCGCGTGAGCCGGCCCGGCCCCGATCCCTACCTGCTGCGCATCGCCCGCGCGCCCGCCGTGCGGGCGCTGTTGATCCAATGCGGCGCCGCGCCGCTGACGCTGGCCATCATTTATGTGATGGCCAGTTGCCGTTTACCGGTCGATTACTGGAGCGTGGCCGCCGTGCAGGGCCTGCTGGCGGCCGGCCTGACCTGGAAACTGGGCCTGGCCGCGTGGTGGCGCGCGATCCAGCTGCTGTTCCCGGCCGCGCTGCTGGCCGCGCTGGCGCTGCAACTGCCGCCGTGGCTGTTCCTGGCCGCCTTCCTGATTTTGCTTGGCCTGTACTGGTCGACCTTCCGCACCCAGGTGCCGTACTATCCGTCGCACCCGGCGGTGTGGGATGCGGTACGTCAAATTCTGCCGCCGCCGGCGGCCGGCGGCGCGCCGCTGCGGGTGATCGACATCGGCAGCGGCCTGGGCGGACTGGTGCTGTACCTGGCGCGCCAGCGCCCGGACGCCGAATGCCACGGCATCGAGCTGGCGCCGCTGCCCTGGTTGTATAGCCGGCTGCGCGCCGCCATCACCGGCAGCCGCGCCCGTTTCACGCTGGGCGATTACGAAAAGCTGGACTTCGGCCAGTACCGGCTGGTGTTCGCCTACCTGTCGCCGGCCGCCATGCCCGGCCTGTGGCGCAAGGCGGCGGCCGAAATGCGGCCCGGCGCCATGCTGGCCAGCTACGAATTTGCTATCGACGCCCGGGCGCCCGACCGCACCATCCACACCACAGCGGGCGAGGATGCCCTCTACATATGGTACTTTTAAGCATCATTTCGCGTTATTCTCTTGCCCGCTCCCCCCTAGTCACGCTATTGTAGTTCTACATGTAAATTTATTGAAATCGGGCGATTGTTAGGTATGATACCGCCCGTTTTCATACCGGGGAGTCTGGGCACTTGTTAGTCATAATTGGATATGTAGTGGTCTGCGTCGGCGTGTTCGGCGGCTTCGCCATGAATGGCGGGCATCTGGCCGCACTGCTGCAGCCGCTCGAGCTGGTGATGATCGGCGGCGGCGCGCTCGGCGCCTTCCTGGTCGGGAACAACGGCAAGGCGCTCAAGGCCACGCTGGCCGCGATCCCGACCCTGTTCAAGGGCTCGCGCTACACCAAGGACCTGTACATGGAGCTGATGTCGCTGCTGTTCGACGTGTTGTCCAAGGTGCGCAAGGAAGGCCTGATGTCGATCGAGGGCGACATCGACAGCCCCGAGCAGAGCCCGCTGTTCAGCAAGTATCCGAGCGTGCTGGAGGACCACCACATCGTCGAGTTCATGACCGACTACCTGCGCCTGATGGTGTCCGGTAATATGGATGCGTTCCAGATCGAGAACCTGATGGACAACGAGATCGAGACCCACCACCACGAGCACGCCGTGCCGGCGCACGCCATCGCCAAGCTGGGCGACGGCATGCCGGCGTTCGGCATCGTGGCCGCGGTGATGGGCGTGGTGCATACGATGGAATCGGTGGGTTTGCCGCCGGCCGAGCTGGGCATCCTGATCGCGCACGCGCTGGTCGGCACCTTCCTCGGCATCCTGCTGGCCTACGGCTTCGTTGGCCCGCTGGCCAGCCTGCTGGAGCAAAAGCTGGACGAATCGACCAAGATGTACCAGTGCGTGAAGGTCACGCTGCTGGCCAGCCTGAACGGCTACGCGCCGGCGCTGGCGGTGGAGTTCGGCCGCAAGGTCCTGTACTCGACCGAGCGCCCCAGCTTTGCCGAGCTGGAGGACCATATCAAGAAATCGAAGTCCAAGTGAGCGCGCGCATGACAGGCGGCGCCGTGGCAACCATAAGGAAGCATCATGGCTGAAGAGGGCTTGCGGCCGATTATCGTCAAGCGCATCAAGAAGGGCGGCGGCGGCCACCATGGCGGCGCCTGGAAGATCGCGTACGCTGACTTCGTGACGGCGATGATGGCCTTCTTCCTCCTGATGTGGCTGCTCGGCTCGACCACCAAGGGCGACTTGAACGGCATCTCGGAATACTTCAAGACGCCGCTCAAGGTGGCCATGCAGGGCGGCTCGGGCAGCGGCGACAGCTCGTCGGTGATCCCCGGCGGCGGCAAGGACCTGACCCGGCGCGACGGCCAGGTCAAGGCCAGCGACGACCCGCAGATCAAGAAGACGTTCAACCTGACCGCCGCCAAGGCCGCGCTGGAGGCCGAGGAAAACCAGCGCCTGAAGGCGCTCAAGCAAAAGATCGAGGCGCAGATCGAGGCCAATCCGCTGCTCAAGAAATACAAGGACCAGCTGCTGCTCGACATCACCAGCGAGGGCCTGCGGATCCAGATCGTCGACGAGCAGAACCGGCCGATGTTCGCGCTGGCCAAGGCCGAGCTGCAACCGTACACGCGCGAGATCCTGCACGCGATCGGCTTCGTGCTGAACGACGTGCCCAACAAGATCGGCCTGTCCGGCCACACCGATTCGACGCCGTATTTGAGCGACGCCGGCTACAGCAACTGGGAATTGTCGGCCGACCGCGCCAACGCCTCGCGCCGCGAGCTGATCGCCGGCGGCATGGCCGACAACAAGGTGCTGCGGGTGGTGGGCCTGGCCTCGGCCGCCCACCTGGACAAGGCCGATCCGTTCAACCCGATCAACCGCCGCATCAGCATCATCGTAATGAACAAGCGTACCGAGGAAAACGTGATGCGCGACGGCGCCCGCCAGCTGGAGGTGGACGCCGAAGATGGCCAGGCGCCGGCGGCTGGCGCGGCGCCCGCGCCGTCCGGCCCGCCGGTGCGCAAATAAAGCAGGTGACGAGACTGTTATGACGAGAAAAAAAATCCTGGGCTCCCATGTCAAGCGCCTGCTGTCGGGCGTGTCCGACCATGGGCGCAAGCATCTGACCGAAGTCGAGACCGACCTGATCCAGACCGGCCTGCTGCTGGAGGAAGCCATTGAAAAGCTGTCCTTCAACTTCATGGCCATCCACCAGGCGGTCGAGGCCGAGCAGGCCACGATCCGGCTGCTGCTGGACGGCGGCACCGCCACGCCCGAACAACGGGCCCAGCTTGAAGCGCTGCAGGGCCAGGTGGGCGGCTATGTCAACGCCGCCATCACCAGCCTGCAGTTCCAGGACATGACCAGCCAGCTGCTGGACCGCACGCTCAAGCGCGTGACCGGCCTGCGCGAGTTCCTCGGCACGCTGGGCGCGCACGGCGCCGAAATGCTGCCCGAGAGCGACAACGACGAGATCGTCGCGCTGCTGGGCAAGGTCAGCATGGCGCTGGCGATCCAGAGCCTGGAGTTGCGCAGTGTGCTGCGCAAGGCCGTCAGTCAACAACACCTGGAGAGCGGCGACATCGAACTGTTCTGAACGCCGCGACCTACCGATTGAACTACCCGGACGCCCACGTCCCGCATTTAATGAGTGAGAGCAAAGATGGCCAAGACAATACTTGCAGTTGATGATTCCAGTTCCCTGCGCCAGATGGTCGCCTTCAGCCTGAAGGCGGCCGGCTACCTGGTGGTGGAGGCGGTGGACGGTCAGGACGGCCTGGAAAAGGCCAAGCTGCAGGGCGTGGACCTGGTGCTGACCGACCAGAACATGCCGCGCATGGACGGCTTGCAGCTGATCAAGCTGCTGCGCGAGCTGCCGGCCTACCAGAAGACCCCGATCCTGATGCTGACCACCGAATCGTCCGACGAGATGAAAGCCAAGGGCCGCGCCGCCGGCGCCAACGGCTGGCTGGTCAAGCCCTTCGATCCCCAGCGGCTCATCGAGGTAGTGAAGAAGGTCATCGGCTGATAAGGCGCGTGCAATGATGCTGAGCGAAACTTACGGAGTATCCCCATGACCATCGATATAAGCCAGTTCTTCCAGGTCTTTTTCGATGAGGCCGAGGAGCTGCTGGCTGAAATGGAGCGCCTGCTGCTGGCCGTCGACGTCGACCGTCCCGACCCCGAGGACCTCAACGCGATCTTCCGCACCGCCCACTCCGTCAAGGGCGGCGCCTCCACGTTCGGCGTGACCGACATGACCGAGGTCACCCACATCCTGGAGACGCTGCTCGACCGCGTGCGCAAGGGCGAGATGGCGCTGACCTCGGAGCACGTGGACGCCTTCCTGGCGGCCAAGGACATCCTCAAGATGCAGCTGGACGGCCACCGCCACGGCGGCACGGTCGACCAGGACGCGGTGGGCGACGTGCGCATGATGCTGCAGTCGCTGGCGCAGGACGTGCCGCTGACCGCGCTGTCGCCGGTGGCGCCGTCGTTCCACGCGGCCGAGGCCAAGGTGGTCGACCACAGCGGCGGGCGCCGCTACCGGCTCGAGCTGCCGGCCATGGTGCACCGCGAGGTGACCGCGCTCGGCGCCGAGCTGGGCCTGATGGGCCATGTGTCCATCACTCCGCTCGACAAGGACCGCAACGCCATGGTGGTCACCACCCACGAGAGCCTGGACGACATCATCGCCATCTGCTCGTTCGTGCTGAACCCGGACGACATGGTGGTCACCGAGCTGCCGGCGCTGGACGCCCGGCAGGCCAAACTGGAGAGCGCCGAGCGTTCCAAGGTCGAGCAGGACCTGGGCTACGGCTTCTTTGACGAGACCGAGCTGCGCCCGGCGCAGGCCGGCGGCGAGGGCTATGGCTTCTTCCAGCCGCTGGACCAGATCCGCGCCGACGCCCAGGCCGGCAGCGAGGATGCGCAAGGCTACGGCTTCTTCCAGCCGGTCGAGCAGATCCGCGCCGCGGCCGGCATCGTGATCGAGGCGCCCGCAGCGCAGCAGCACGCGGCCGAGGAGGAAAAGAAGGCCGCCAAGAAGGAAGAGAAGGCCGCCGGCGGTCCCGGCGCCGAGTCGTCGTCGATCCGCGTGTCGATCGAGAAGGTCGACCAGCTGATCAACCTGGTGGGCGAGCTGGTCATCACGCAGGCGATGATCGAGCAGCGCGTCGACACGCTGGACCCGATGGTGCACGAGCGCCTGTTGAACAGCGTCAGCCAGCTGACCCGCAACACCCGCGACCTGCAGGAAGCGGTGATGTCGATCCGCATGATGCCGATGGACTTCGTGTTCTCGCGCTTCCCGCGCATGGTGCGCGACCTGGCGGCCAAGCTGGGCAAGAAGGTCGACTTCATCACCAACGGCGCCGCGACCGAGCTCGACAAGGGGCTGATCGAGCGCATCGTCGACCCGCTGACCCACCTGGTGCGCAACTCCATCGACCACGGCATCGAGATGCCCGAGGTGCGCCGCGCCGGCGGCAAGAGCGACGCCGGCCGGCTGTTCCTGTCGGCCTCCCACCAGGGCGGCAACATCATCATCGAGGTGTCGGACGATGGCGGCGGCCTGAACCGGGAGAAGATCCTGGCCAAGGCCCAGCAGAGCGGCCTGCCGGTGAGCGACGCCATGAGCGACGCCGAGGTCTGGCAGCTGATCTTCGCGCCCGGCTTCTCCACCGCCGAGCAGGTGACCGACGTGTCCGGCCGCGGCGTCGGCATGGACGTCGTCAAGCGCAACATCACCGCGATGGGCGGCGTGGTCGACATCCGCTCGGCCAAGGGGTTCGGCACCACCATCTCGATCTCGCTGCCGCTGACGCTGGCGATCCTGGACGGCATGTCGATCCGTGTCGGCGAGGAGGTCTACATCCTGCCGCTGGGCTTTGTGATCGAATCGCTGCAGCCGGCGCCGGAGGACGTCAAGGAAATCTCCGGCAAGGGCCGGGTGGTCAAGGTGCGCGGCGAATACCTGCCGCTGGTGCCGCTGTACCAGATGTTCGACATCACGCCGCGCTTCACCGACCCCTGCCAGGGCATCGTGGTCATCATCGAGACCGATGGCCGCAAGGCCGGCCTGTTCATCGACGACCTGGTCGGCCAGCAGCAGGTGGTGGTCAAGAACCTGGAATCGAACTACCGCAAGGTGGCCGGCATCTCCGGCGCCACCATCCTGGGCGACGGCGGCGTGTCGCTGATCCTCGACGTGGCCGCCCTGATCCGCTCGTCCCGTCAGCTCGCTGACGAACAGATATTTAGCTAACCCCACCAAGGAAACCATCATGGCAGACGTACTAACCAGCGGGGCCAACGAAATCGCCGGCCACGAATACCTGGCCTTCACGCTCGGCTCGGAGGAATACGGCATCGACATCCTCAAGGTGCAGGAGATCCGCGGCTACGAGACGGTCACCCGCATCGCCAACGCGCCCGAGTTCATCAAGGGCGTGATCAACCTGCGCGGCATCATCATCCCGGTGGTCGACATGCGCATCAAGTTCAAGCTGGGCGAACCGGTGTACGACCAGTTCACCGTGGTCATCATCCTCAACATCAACGGCCGCATCGTCGGCATGGTGGTGGACTCGGTGTCGGACGTGACCACGCTCACGCCCGAGCAGGTCAAGCCGGCGCCGGAAATGGGCACCGCCTTCAGTTCCGACTACATGATTGGACTGGGCACCATTGATGAGCGTATGCTGATCCTGGTGAACATCGACAAACTGATGTCGAGCGCCGAGATGGGTCTGATGGAACAGCTGGCGGCCTAATCCACGCCCCGGCAAGCAGCCACGGCAGCGCCCAACAGAGTGCGCGCCTATCACCTACACAATAACGGGGTCCGCGAGCAGTACCCGGCGGACAAGCACAGACAGCATAGGGGAGAAAACAACATGAATTTACGCGACTTCAAAATCGGCTCACGGCTGCGCCTTGGTTTCGGCGCCATCCTGGCGATCCTGGTGGTCATGGTCCTGATGACCAATTACCTCAACTACAGCAACAAGGGCAAGCTCACGCGCGGCCTGGAGCTGTCGACCCAGAAGAACCTGCAGGCCGGCACCATGAAAAGCGCGATGCTGGAAACCGGCATCGCGATGCGCAACATCGGCCTGCAGTCGGACGTGAGCCTGATGCAGAAGGAAGAGCAGAAGGTCAAGGACCAGCGCGCCCGCTATGAAAAAGCCCAGGCCGACCTGAAGGCGCTGGGCCTGAACGACAACGAGAAGAAGGCGCTGGCCGACATCGCCGCGCTGGACGCCGACGTCGACAAGGCCTTCAAGGAAGCCATCGGCCAGGTGCTGGCGTTTAACAGCGAGGGCGCGGCCAAGGTCATCTCCGGCCGCATCGACCCGCTCAACCAGCAGACGCTGACGCTGATCAACAAGCTGGTCGACATGCAGCAGGCCGCCGCGCGCGACGTGATGGACAGCTCGGTCACGGCCGACCGCAGCCTGATGATGATGCTGTTCCTGCTGGGCGCGGTCGCGGTGGCGATCGGCGTGGCCTGCGCGGTGGTGATCACCCGCTCGATCACGGTGCCGCTGTCGGGCGCGGTCGAGGTGGCGCAGAAGGTGGCGGCCGGCGAGCTGACCTCGCAGGTGCACGTCGAAGGCCAGGACGAGACCAGCGAGCTGCTGCAGGCGCTCAAGGACATGAACGACAGCCTGGCCAAGACGGTCGGCGACGTGCGCAGCGGCACCGACCTGATCTCGACCGCCTCGCAGGAAATCGCCTCGGGCAACGCCGACCTGTCGGCCCGCACCGAGTCGCAGGCCAGCTCGCTGGAAGAAACCGCCTCGTCGATGGAGGAACTGACCTCCACCGTCAAGCAGAACGCCGACAACGCGCGCCAGGCCAATCAATTGGCCGTGACCGCCTCGTCGGTGGCGGAGAAGGGCGGCTCCGTGGTGGCGCAGGTGGTCGAGACCATGGGCTCGATCAAGGCCAGCTCCAGCAAGATCGTCGACATCATCGGCGTGATCGACGGCATCGCCTTCCAGACCAACATCCTGGCGCTGAACGCCGCGGTGGAGGCGGCCCGCGCGGGCGAGCAGGGCCGCGGCTTCGCGGTGGTGGCCTCCGAGGTGCGCAACCTGGCGCAGCGCTCGGCCGGCGCGGCCAAGGAAATCAAGGAACTGATCGGCGACTCGGTCGACAAGGTCGACGCCGGCAGCAAGCTGGTCGACGAGGCCGGCCAGACCATGGGCCTGATCGTCACCTCGATCCGCCAGGTGGCCGACATCATGGGCGAGATCACCGCCGCCACCCAGGAACAGAGCAACGGCATCGAGGAAGTCAACCAGGCCATCACCCAGATGGACGAGATGACCCAGCAGAACGCCGCGCTGGTGGAGGAGGCCGCCGCGGCGGCCGAGAGCATGCAGGAACAGGCCGAGATGCTGGCCCAGGCGGTCAGCATCTTCAAGCTGTCGAACGACCAGGTGCGCCGTGCGGCCCCGGCCATGCCGGCCCCGCGTCCGGCGCCGGCCGTGACCGCCCGT